>NZ_JBEZKL010000040.1:0-59472 GCF_040704695.1 Streptomyces sp. NPDC048411 | reverse complement strand
CAACCTTTTCCCCCACCCCCCCCCTCTCCCTAGCCGTGGGCCCCCGCTGGGCCCCTTCGGGGGGTGCGGGGGGGGGGGGGTGGGCCGGATGGCCCACCGCCCTGGTGTCATCGGGGGATCCGAAAAAGTCTCGCCTATGGTCGCAAGAATGACTGAGGATGCAGACAAAGGCCTGGTCACCGTGGCCAGCAACAGGCCTGTCCGCGAGACGATCGACCGGCTTCAGGACGCGATCACCGCAGCGGGCTTCCATGTGTTCGCGCGGGTCGACCATGCGGACCACGCCGCCCGTGCCGGGCTGGAACTCCGTCCCACCGAACTGCTCATCTTCGGCAAGCCCGAGGGCGGCACGCACCTGATGCAGGACCAGCAGACCGCCGGCATCGACCTTCCGACGAAGGCGCTGGCCTGGCAGGACGCCACCGGGGTCACCTGGCTGACCTGCAACGACGCCTCATGGGTCGCCGCACGCCACGGGCTGGGGCCGAAGAGCCAAGCCGGTGTCGCGGCACTGGAGGCGAGCACGGTGGCCGCCGTACGCCAGGCCACGTCACCGGCCCTCGACAACCCCGGGGCCTGACCGGATGCCGGGGACGGCTCAGCTCTCCGGTGGCGGCTGCGGTGCGCCCGGCAGGCGGATCGAGGCCGCCGTGCCGCCGCCCGGCGACGGGTGCAGCGCGACCTCGCCGCCCGCCTGCCGGACCGTGCGCGCCACGATCGACAGGCCCAGCCCCGAGCCCGGCAGCTGGCGGGCGGAGGGGGAGCGCCAGAAGCGTTCGAAGACGTACGGGAGCTCCTCGGCCGGGATGCCGGGACCCTGGTCCACCACGGTCAGCTCGCCGCCGCGCAGGGCCACGGCGACCGTGCCGTGCTGCGGGCTGAACTTCACCGCGTTGTCGAGGACATTGACGACCGCTCGCTCCAGCGCTGCCGGCTCGGCCCTGACGTACCACGGTTCGAGGTCCGCGGTGATGGTCAGCTCGGGGCCGCGGAGCCGTGCCCGCTCCAGCGCGGCGGAGGCGATGTCGTGCAGGCCGATGACCTGGAGCGGGCCGGGCTGGGCCGCGTCCGGGCGGGCCAGTTCCTGGAGGTCGCCGATGAGCGACGCCAGCTCCGTCATCTGCGCGGTCACCGATTTCATCAGCGCCTTGCGGTCGTCGGCCGGGATGGGCCGGCCCGTCTCGTCGCTGCGGGCGAGGAGTTCGATGTTGGTGCGCAGGGACGTCAGCGGGGTCCGCAGCTCGTGGCCGGCGTCCGCGATCAGCTGCGCCTGCCGGTCCCGGGACGTGGCGAGGGAGGCGGTCATCGAGTTGAAGGAGCGGGACAGCCGGGCGATCTCGTCCTCGCCCTCGACGGGGATGCGGAGCGAGAGGTCCTCGGTGCGGGCGACATGCTCGACGGCGTCGGTGAGCTCGTCGACGGGGCGCAGGCCGGTGCGGGCGACCCAGAGACCGGCGGCGCCTGCGCCGATGACGCCGATGCCGGAGACGATGAGGAGGACGACGGCGAGCTGGTTGAGGGGGACGGTGACCTGCTCCATCGGCAACGCCACCGAGACGGCGAGGCCAGGCCGGACCAGCGGGCCGATGTGGACCTGCGAGGTGTAGACGCGCATCCTGACGCCGTCCTTCGCCCTGGTGGTGTGCACCGCGTCCCGCTGCTCCCCGGCTGCGACGGCCCGGTCGGCGGACTGCACCGGAATCGCGGACTTGCCCGGCCAGGTGCACGGCTTCGTGCTTGTCGGTGTCACCACCTGGATGGTGTAGGGGATCTCCGGCCCGGGGTTGTTGTTCAGCGGCAGCCCCTGCAGGCAGGCTGCGTTGAGATCCTCGACGATCTGCCGGTCGACAGTGACCTGCCGCAGACTGCTGTCGAGCTGCTCGATCAGCCGGTCCCGCGTGGTCAGCCAGCAGGCCAGAGCCACTGCGGCCACCGCGACCGCCACCGCGGTCGCGACCAGCATCGCCAGCCGGGAGCGCAGCGGCAGGGCACGGAACCGCCGCACGAGGCCTGTCACGCGTCGCCCCCGCCGGCCCGCAGCGCGTACCCCACGCCCCGCACCGTGTGCACGAGCCGCGGTTCGCCGCCCGCTTCCGTCTTGCGGCGCAGGTACATCACGTACACGTCCAGGGAGTTGGAGCTCGGTTCGAAGTCGAAGCCCCAGACCGCCTTCAGGATCTGTTCGCGGGTCAGTACCTGGCGCGGGTGGGCCAGGAACATCTCCAGCAGGGTGAACTCGGTACGGGTCAGCTCGACGCGGCGCGAACCCCGGGTGACCTCGCGGGTGGCGAGGTCCATCCGCAGATCGGCGAAGGACAGCACATTGTCGTCGGGGACGTCGCCGCCCGTCGCGGCCGCGTACGAGCTGCGGCGCAGCAGGGCCCGGATGCGGGCGAAGAGCTCGTCCAGTTCGAAGGGCTTGACCAGATAGTCGTCGGCCCCGGCGTCGAGTCCGGTGACGCGGTCGCCGACGGTGTCGCGGGCGGTGAGCATCAGGATGGGCGTGGTGGTGCCGGTGGCACGGAGGCGGCGGGCGGCGGTCAGACCGTCCATCCGCGGCATCTGGATGTCGAGCACGATCAGATCGGGGGCGTACGACTCCGCCCTGGCGAGGGCGTCGAGACCGTCGACGGCGACCTCGGTGTCATACCCCTCGAACGCGAGACTGCGCTGCAGAGCCTCGCGCACGGCGGGCTCGTCGTCGACGATCAGGATGCGTTGCGGATCGTCTTCGGCGGGGCTCATTGCTCGTCGTCCTTTTCTCTCTGCTGTCGTCGTGCTGTCTTCTCAGCCTCGCACGACTGTCGCACTGCGGCGGGCGGCGCGGCGTTTCCGGCCGGTGGTGCGGGTGGTCGCACGGACCTCCGGCGAGCGCCGCGCCACGGCGGCGAACTCCGTCGCGAGCGTCAGTGGCAGCGCGAGGGCGGCCGGGCCGGTGGGGGTGTCGGAAGGGTGGTTCATGGCTGATCTCCTCAGGAGCTGTTGCCGGACCGCAGGGTGTCCAGGTCGGCCTTGAGCGTGTTCACCGGGATGGCGAAGCCGAGGCCGACGCTGCCCGCGCCGGAGCTGTTCGACCCGTCGGACGAACTCGCGGAGTACATCGCGGAGTTGATACCGATGATCTCGCCGTTCATATTGATGAGCGCACCACCGGAGTTGCCGGGGTTGAGCGAGGCGTCGGTCTGGATGGCCTTGTAGGTGGTGGTGGAGTTGCCGGTGTCGCCGTTGAACTGCTGCCCGCCGAATTCGAACGGCCAGACGCTGCGGCCCCCGCCCTGCTGTCCCTGACCGCTGTCGCTGTCCTTGGCGACGGTGACATCGCGATCCAGGGCGGAGACGATGCCGCTGGTGACGGTGCCGCTGAGGCCCTCGGGCGAGCCGATCGCGACGACCTGGTCACCGACCTTGAGCGAGGAGGAGTCGCCGAGCGTGGCCGTCTTCAGCCCGCGCGCCCCCTCCAGCTTGATGAGCGCGAGGTCCTTGTCGGCGTCCGTGCCGACCACCCTCGCGGTGTACGTCCTGCCGGTGCTGAGCGTCACCTTGATCGTCGAGGCGCCCGCGATGACATGGTTGTTGGTGACGATCTCGCCGTCGGAGGTGATGATCACGCCGGACCCGGTGGACTGGCCCGCGTTCGAGCTCGCGCTGATCTCGACGATCGTCGGCGACACCGCCTGTGCCACTCCGGCGACGGTGCCTGCGCTGCTCTGCGAGACGGTCGTGCCGCTGACCGCACTGCTGCCGCCACTGCCGCTGGAACCGGAGTCGGTGAACTGACCGATGACGGTGGCGGTGGCACCACCGACGACCGCCGCCGCGACGGCCACGGCCGTCAGGAGAGCGACCGGCCGTCCGACCCGGCGCCTGCCGCGCGCGGGCGGCTGGGGTGCGGGTTGCGGCAGCCCGTGGAAGTCGCCGTAGCCGTCGTCACCGCCGCCACTGTGACCGTCGGCGCCGCCGCTGCCGGGCCACACGGTCGTCCCGGGGTCCGCGGCGATCGGCTCCGCCGGCCGGTACGAGGGCGGCGGCGGGTAGGCCGCGTCGCCGTTGCCGTACGAGGGGTGCGTCGGGTATTCGCCGCTCGGGCGGTGGCTCTCAGTCATGTCTACGACTGTGTCCAGCGAACATGAGAGAACCCTGAGTGTGTCCTGAGAAGCCCGACAGAACCGTGTATGCCCCATATAAGAGCCACCGGGAACGTCCTGCGGGTGGGCGGAAGGCGAGCGCCCCGGGCCGGGGAAGTGTCCCGTCTACCGGCCCTGGGCCGTCGGCTCCCCGCACCCGCACGAGCGCCGCACCACCAGCGCCGACGGGAACTGCTTCAGCCGCTCCCGTCGCGAGCCCGAGACCCGCAGGGAGTCGTCGAGCACCAGGTCCACCGCGGCCCGGGCCATGGCCGGGCGGTCAGAGAAGACCGTCGTCAGCGGCGGATCGGTCAGCCCCGCTTCCTTCACGTCGTCGAAGCCCGCCACCGCGAGCTCCCCGGGCACATCGATCCGCAGTTCGCGCGCGGCCCGGAGCACCCCGAAGGCCTGGTCGTCCGTCGAGCAGAAGATCGCCGGGGGCCGGTCCGGACCGGCGAGCAGTCCGAGCGCCACCCGGTAGGCGTCGTAGCGGTTGTACGGGGCCTGGAAGAGGCGCCCCTCCGTGGAGCGCCCCGACTCGTGCATCGCCCGTCGCCAGCCCTCGACGTGGTCCGCGACCGGGTCGCCGACCGCCGGGGTGGACTCCATGCCGCCGAGGCACGCCACGTACGCGTTGCCGTGTTCGAGGAGGTGCCGGGTGGCGAGCTGAGCGCCGCCGATGTCGTCGGTGACGACCGCGACGTCGTCGATCGCCTCGGGCCGCTCGTGCAGCAGCACGACCCGGGCGTCCCATGCCTCCACCTCGGCCGCGGCCCGCTCGCTGGGGCCCTGGCTGACCAGGATCAGTCCGGAGACCCGCATACCGAGGAAGGCGCGGAGATAATGGACCTCGCGCTCGTCGCGGTAGTCGGAGTTGCCGACGAGAACCATTTTTCCGCGCTCGGCGGCAGCCTGTTCGACCGCGTGCGCCATTTCCGCGAAGAAGGGCTGGCGGGCGTCCGGAACGATCATCCCTATGAGGTCGGTCCGCCGCGAGGCCATCGCCTGGGCGACACGATCGGGCCGGTAGCCCAGGTTCTTGATCGCGGCGAGTACCCGCTCGCGCGTGGCCGGGGCAACCGGCCGGGGTCCGTTGTTGATGACGTAGCTGACGACCGCGGTCGACGTCCCCGCCAGTCTCGCCACATCGTCCCGCGTCACCTTGGCCACGCGCGGCAGTCTACGCGGATGGACCTACCTGCCGGCAGGGCGGACCGGGGCATCTTCCACGACCTCGGCCACGGACGGCTGCTCCGAACGGGTGGATGGTTCGGCGGCCGCCTTCGCCGCCTGGGACTTCGCCCCCTCGGCGGCGCGCTCCGCCTTCTCCGGTGCGACGAAGCGGTAGCCGACGTTGCGGACCGTGCCGATCAGTGACTCGTGCTCGGGGCCGAGCTTGGCGCGCAGCCGCCGGACATGGACATCGACCGTCCGGGTACCGCCGAAGTAGTCGTAGCCCCAGACCTCCTGCAGCAGCTGGGCACGGGTGAAGACGCGGCCCGGGTGCTGTGCGAGGTACTTGAGCAGTTCGAATTCCTTGAAGGTCAGGTCGAGGACCCGGCCCTTCAGTTTTGCGCTGTAGGTCGCCTCGTCGACCGAGAGATCACCGCTGCGGATCTCCATCGGGGAGTCGCCGGAAGTGAGCTGCTGCCGGCCGGTGGCCAGCCGCAGCCGGGCCTCGACCTCGGCCGGTCCCGCGGTGTCCAGCAGCACGTCGTCGATGCCCCAGTCGGCGGTGACGGCTGCGAGACCGCCCTCCGTCACGACGAGTATCAGCGGACAGCCAGGTCCGGTGGACCGCAGCAGCTGGCACAGCGACCGCACCTGCGGCAGGTCGCGGCGGCCGTCGACGAGGACGACGTCGGCCCCCGGCGTGTCGACGAGAGCGGGCCCCTCGGCGGGGGCCACCCGCACGCTGTGCAGCAGGAGGCCGAGGGCGGGAAGCACCTCCGTCGACGGCTGAAGAGCGTTGGTCAGAAGCAGCAGTGAACTCATCGCCGCCCACCTGCCCGGGTCGTCGGTCGGTGATCGTGCACGATGTGCTTGCCTTGCTCGCCCATTACGTCGGTCCTCCTCGTTCCCTGCGAGAGGGGCACTCCCGGGCGGGGCCCGGGGGAGATCTGCGGCACTTCTTCGTACGTTTGTCGTGCTGCTGCCGTACGACGATTGTCATACGTGTTCTAGCGGTGCGGTCGCGCGCCCTGGGACCGCTGAGCTTGTCGAAACGTCGTCGTAACAACGCGTGTAAAGCACAAAAGGACCCGGGGGCTGCATTGCCCGGATCCTCTTCCCAGCAGAATAGCCCACATGAGTTCTGTGTCCGAGAGTTCGTTTCGCAGTTCTTCTGTTTGCTTGATCACGCCGGGAGCCCGGCGCACCACATTGCGGACGGATGACGGGCTGCCGATCGAGGCGGTGTACGAACCGTGTACGACGGGTGCCGCCCCCGGCGCCGATGCCGGGGACGCCGGCCCGGCGATCGTGGTCGCGCACGGATTCACCGGTTCGCTGGACCGGCCCGCCGTGCGGCGCGCGGCAGGGGTGTTCGCCCAGCGTGCTGCCGTGATCACGTTCTCCTTCCGGGGGCACGGAGGTTCCGGTGGCCGGTCGACGGTCGGTGACCGTGAGGTGCTGGATCTGGCGGCCGCGGTGGCGTGGGCGCGCTCGCTCGGACACCGGCGAGTGGTGACGGTCGGGTTCTCGATGGGCGGGTCCGTGGTGCTCCGGCACGGGGCGCTGTACACGGCTCCCGGGACCTCTCCGGACACAGCACGGCTCGCGCCTCCGGTTCCCGCGCGCGGGGGGCGGATCGAAGCGCACGCGGACGCGGTGGTGGCTGTGAGTGCTCCGGCCCGTTGGTACTACCGGGGTACGGCCCCGATGCGGCGCCTGCACTGGGTGGTGACCCGGCCCACCGGCCGGCTGGTCGGCCGGTGGGCCTTCCGCACCCGGATCGACCACAAGGAATGGGCCCCCGTGCCGCTCTCCCCGGTCGAGGCGGTCCCGCTGATCGCCCCGGCGCCGCTGCTCATCGTGCACGGCGACCAGGATCCCTACTTCCCGCTCGACCACCCCCGCATGCTGGCCGACGCGGCACAGGGCGGTGCGGAACTGTGGCTGCGGCACGGCATGGGGCACGCCGAGAATGCGGCGGACGAGAGCTTGCTCACCCGGATCGCGGACTGGGCGGTGGCGGAGTGATTCATCATGGACAGCTGACGCGAGACGAAGGGAACGTCGCCATGCCAGCGGGAACCATCCGCTACTGGGCCGCCGCCAAGGCCGCCGCCGGGACCGCGGAGGAGCCGTACGCAGCCGCGACGCTCGCCGAGGCGCTCGACGCGGTGCGCGAGCGGCACCCCGGTGAGCTCACCCGAGTGCTGCAACGGTGCTCGTTCCTGATCGACGGTGACCCCGTGGGTACCCGCAGCCATGAGACCGTACGCCTTGCCGAGGGCGGCACGGTCGAGGTGCTCCCGCCGTTCGCAGGAGGGTGAACCGCAGCACATGAGCAACAGAGATCAGCAGCATCCGTACGGACAGGAGCCCGGGACCGGGACCGGTCACGGGTACGGCAACGGATACGGAAACGGCCAGGAACCGCAGCCGTACGGGCAGCAGGTCCCGTACGACCCGAACCCTGCGTTCCAGGACCTCGGGGTCGCACAGACCTGGGAGGGCCAGACCTGGGACACCCAGTACCAGCCGGCCGTCCCGTCGACGCCGCAGCCGCAGCAGCCCCAGTACGAGCAGCCGCAGCAGTATGCACAGCAGCCCTACGCCGCCCAGCAGTACGAGCAGCCGCAGTACGAGCAGCCGCAGTACGAGCAGCCCCAGTACGAGCAGCCGCAGGCCCAGCAGGCCCAGTACGAGCAGCCGCAGGCCCAGCAGGCCCAGTACGAGCAGCCCCAGGCCCAGTACGAGCAGCCCCAGGCCCAGCAGCCCCAGCAGCCCCAGTACGAGCAGCCGTACCCGGCGCAGGCGCCGCAGCAGCCCGTCGCGGCCACCACCGGCCCTGCCGGATATCCGATCCCGCAGGGCGCCTCCGGCTCGTACCCGCTGCCCCCCGAGGTCCCGGCCGCCGCCCCGGCCGCACCGGCACCGGACGCGGCGGCCGCGCCCGACGCCTCCGGCTACAGCGCGCCCACCACGCTGGGCAACAGCCGCATCACCGACGCCCAGCGCGCCCGCGCCGAGGGCCGTTCGCCGATCATCGCGCCGGGGATGCAGCCGGCGGCGATCACGGCGGGGCTCGGGCTGCTGCTCGCCCTCGGTGCCGCGATCGGGCCGTACGCGCTCTTCGTACCGCTGGTGCTCCTCCAGGCCGTGACCGCCGCCGGCTGGTTCCGGCTCAACGGCATGTGGCCCGCCCGGCAGGGCATCGCGCTCGCCTTCGCCGGCGGGTTCGTCGCCGATGTCGTGCTGCTCGTCGCGGGCCGGGAGAACGCACCGGCGGCGATCCTCGGCACCCTCGGCATCTGGGTGCTGCTCACCGTCGTCCTGCAGCTGCGCAGCCACGCGGGCGCCGATGAGCGGATGTACGGGCTGATGGCCACCGTCGCCTCGGCCGCCCTGGCGATCCTCGCCGCCGGGCATCTCGCGGCGGCGCCGGACGCCGTGACGGCCGGCTGTGTGGCTGTCGCGGTCGCCGTGCTCGTCCGGGCGCTGCCGCTGCCCGGACCCGCCTCGGTCGTGGTGGCGCTGCTCGCCGCCGCGGGTGCCGGCGTCACGGTCGGTGGGCTCACCGACCTCGGCGCGAAGGGCGCCTTCCTCGGGCTCGCGGCCGGTGGCTGCGCGCTGATCGGGCTGCGGGTGGCGAGCTACGACTACCCGTCACGTTTTGTGCACATGACGGCCGGGGTGGCGCTGCCGCTCACCGCCGCGGCCCCCGCCGTGTATCTGATCGGCCACGCGGTCTCCTGACCCGCGGGACCCGCCGCGGACCGGGAACCGCGGAGGGGCCCCGGCTCGTCGATCACCCCGGGCGTGCCGTGCAGCCGCAGCAGGCTCACGGGCGCCAGGGGGTCCGGGCGGACGCAGGGTGGGGGGAAGAACGGGCATGCGTGCACTGCGAACACTGCTGGTCATCGTGGTGGCCCTGGGGGGCATCTTCATCGTCGTCGACCGGGTCGCGGTGTACTTGGCCGAGTCCGAGGCGGCAGGCCGGGTCGAGGTCACCGGGGGCACGGTCGACTCGACGGACGTCTCCATCAAGGGTTTCCCCTTTCTGACCCAGGTCGCCGGATCGGCACTCGACCAGGTCGACATCAAGCTCACCGGCATCGAGACCGCCGCCGGCGGGCGCAGGATCCGGATCAGCGAGATGAGCGCCGAACTCCACGACGTCACGCTGGCCGACGGCTTCTCCAGCGCCACCGCCGCCCGGGCCACGGGCACGGCGACCATCTCGTACGAGGATCTGACGCACGCGGCCGGCGACGGCGTCGTCGTCGAGTACGGCGGCAACGGCAAGGTGAAGGTGACCGGCGCCATCGACATCCTCGGCCGCACTCTCACGCGCAGCGTGACCTCCACCGTCACCCTCGTCGACGGCCGCACCGTGCGGGTGCACGCGGACAGGGTGCCGGGCGAGGGCATTCCCGGACTCGAGGGCCTGGTGCGCAGGAAGACCGACTTCGAGCGGGAGATCGGCGCCCTGCCGAGCGGGCTGAAGCTGCAGCGGATCGAGCCGACGAAGGACGGTCTGGAGATCTCGGTGACGGGTTCGGACGTCCGGCTCGCGGGATAGCTGAACCGCGTGCAGGCTGGGTAGGGCATTCCACAGTCGCCGCGCCACATAGTGAGACGGGCCCGTCCGATCCGCAGATGACCGAACGGCGCGCTCCTCCCGGCGCGACTCCCGGCGGCACAGCGATCGCTCGACTGTCCCGCATTGCGGACGATCGCGTCTCACAATGCGACATGCCGGTGACATGTCCGCCCGTACGTCCCTACGATCGGTGCCATGCAGTGCTCTATCAGCGGCCTCCGTCAGCGGGGCCACGCGGATCTCACGAAGCGGCGGGCAGTAGACCTGTGCCGCGTCGCCGCCATGCTCTGTCGCACTGTCTGAGCGGGATCGTCGCATCCCGCATTACCCCGGCCCTTCGACCGCTGTCAGGGCCCATTTCCGTGCACGTGTGTACGCGCAGAAATGCGCCCCCGTACATCCGCACCATCTCGCCGCAGACTGCCCCGGAGGAGAAAAGAATGAGCCGCAGTGACGTCCTCGTAGACGCCGACTGGGTCGAGGCCCACATCGACGACCCGAAGGTTGCTCTGGTCGAGGTTGACGAGGACACCTCGGCGTACGAGAAGAACCACATCAAGAACGCGATCCGGATCGACTGGACCAAGGACCTCCAGGACCCGGTCCGCCGAGACTTCATCGATCAGGCCGGCTTCGAGAAGCTCCTGTCCGGGAAGGGCATCGGCAACGACACCACGGTCGTGCTCTACGGCGGCAACAACAACTGGTTCGCGTCCTACGCGTTCTGGTACTTCAAGCTCTACGGTCACCAGGACGTCCGCCTGCTCGACGGCGGCCGCAAGAAGTGGGAGCTCGACTCCCGCGACCTGGTCGACGGCGACCAGATCCCGTCCCGTCCGGCCACCCAGTACAAGGCCCAGGCACAGGACCAGTCGATCCGCGCCTACCGCGACGAGGTTGTGGCGGCGATCGGCAACCAGAACCTGGTCGACGTGCGTTCGCCCGACGAGTTCAGCGGCAAGCTGCTCGCCCCGGCGCACCTCCCGCAGGAGCAGTCGCAGCGTCCGGGCCACATCCCGACCGCGCGCAACATCCCGTGGTCGAAGAACGCCAACGACGACGGCACCTTCAAGTCGGACGACGAGCTCAAGGCCCTCTACGAGGACGAGCAGGTCGACCTGTCGAAGGACACCATCGCGTACTGCCGCATCGGTGAGCGCTCCGCCCTGACCTGGTTCGTGCTGCACCAGCTGCTCGGTCAGGAGAACGTCAAGAACTACGACGGTTCGTGGACCGAGTACGGCTCCCTCGTCGGTGTGCCGATCGAGCTCGGCGCCAACAAGTAACTCCGCCCGACCTGGACCAGCGCGACCCCGACCAGAAGGACAGAACACCATGTGTGGAGCAAAGGCCGGCGGCCCCGACGCCTCGACCATCAAGCCCGGTGAGACCACGATCCAGGGCAGCGTGACCCGCGACGGCGAGCCGGTGACCGGTTACGTCCGTCTGCTGGACTCGACCGGCGAGTTCACCGCTGAGGTCCCGACCTCGGCGACCGGACAGTTCCGCTTCTACGCGGCCGAGGGCACCTGGACGCTGCGCGCCCTCGTCCCGGGCGGCAGCGCCGACCGCACGGTCGTCGCGCAGACCGGTGGCCTCTCCGAGGTGGCCATCGCCGTCTGATCCGCGGCACAGATCGGCCGGAGGGCCGTACCCCAGGGGGTTGGACGCCTTCTGAACCGGGGTACGGCCCTTCGCGCCGTCCACAGGGTGTGCGCGGGCCCGTTCGTGCCGGGTGCACAGGCCGGGATCGGGCCTACGCTTGAGTTATGTACGCCCGGCGTCGTCGCCGCTACTTCCTGATGATGGGCGGATGCATCGTCCTTTTCGTCTCCGCCTGGGCCTTCGTGCGGCTCTGGTCGATGCCCGTCGCCGTCGGAATGTGCGTGGTCGCCATGGTCATCCCGCCCGTCGCGGCGATGGTCGCCAACCGGCGGGGGCCGGAGGACCGCTGGTGGGACGATCCGTCCGGCGACCCGCAGTCGGACGAGTGGTGGGACGAGCTCGACGGCAAGAAGCGCCGCCAGTAGCAGAACTGTCCGCCATCGGCAGGAAGAACCGTCAGTAGACGAGGGCCTGGACGCCGTCGGCCATGACCTCGCTGACGAAGACCTGGGCACCCGCGATCCGTACGCCTTCCAGTACGTCGTTCTCGGTGATGTCGCGCCGAGCCGCGCACTGGGTGCAGAGGGTGATCAGGCCGCCGGCCTGAATCGACTCGATCAGGTCCGGCAGCGGTGCGGCGTGCGGAAGGTCGAACTCGGCGGCGCGGCCCGGCAGGGCGAACCAGCTGGACTCGCCGGTCAGCCAGAGCGAGACCTCGACACCGCTGGCGACGGCGACCGCCGCCACCGTGAACGCCTGCGAGCAGCGCTCGGCGGAATCGGCACCTGCGGTCACCTTGATCACGAGCTTCTTCGGCATAGGCCGAACTGTAATCGTCGGCCGCACAACCCCACCCCACCGCCATGGGTCAGTTGGGTGCGCAGGTAATGGAGTCTGCGCCTCAGGTCTCGTGAGGGGACTCATCCGGGAACCAGGTCGAGATGGCGGATCAGGTCATAGAGCCGACCGCAGCACCACCCGCAGTCGTTCCCGCTCCTGCTGCCGGCCCCGGCCGGAGCAACGGCGGACAAGGAACTCACCGGTGGGTGGGTGAGCGCGGCGCAGTACCTCTCCGTCTACCAGGGCCGGCGCGGAACGCGTCCCGTTCGACCAGACGCTGATCCTGCGGAACCAGCTGCTGGGCTGACCCGCACGCCCGGGAAGCCCCTTCCCTCGGCACGCCCCGAACCGTCGCGCCGGGGCTCTACCCATTAGGCTGGGGCCCGGCCCCGTATTGCCGCCATACCGCTCGTTATCGCTCGTCCGAGGAGCTCCCGTGCTTGAGGCATTCTTCACCACCCTGCTGGTTCTGGTCTGCGTCGGCGTTCTTGCCTTCGCGGCGCTGACCGTGAAGAAGCTGTACCAGGGCCAGCGCTGACCCGAGTCCGCACCACTTACCACTCCCTCACAGATCGCCTGAGCCGCTCATGATCGAGATCCCGTCCGACCTCCACCCGGACCTCGTCCCGCTTGCCTTCCTGCTCGGCAACTGGGCGGGCGCGGGTGTGTCCGACTTCCCCGGCGCCGAGAAGTGCAACTTCGGCCAGGAAGTCTCCTTCAGCCACGACGGCCGGGACTTCCTGGAGTACGTCTCGCACTCCTGGGTGCTCGACGCCGAGGGCAACAAGGTCAAGCCGCTGGAGACCGAGTCCGGCTACTGGCGCATCGACAAGGACCGCAAGGTCGAGGTCGTCATGGTCCGCGACCAGGGGGTCATCGAGATCTGGTACGGCGAGCTCGCCCACCAGAAGCCGCAGATCGACCTGGTCACCGACGCGGTGGCCCGGACCGCGGCCTCCGGCCCGTACAACGGTGGCAAGCGCCTCTACGGCTATGTGAACAGTGACCTGATGTGGGTCGGGGAGAAGGCCACCCCCGACGTGGAGCTGCGCCCGTACATGTCGGCGCATCTGAAGAAGGTCGTCACCCCGGAAGAGGTCGAGGCGATGGCGAAGAGCCTCGGCGACCTGCCGGACGACGGCATCGCGTTCTTCAAGTAGCCGTACGCCTCCCAGGTACGCGCACGACCAGCGGTCAGATGCTCACCCGGTCCTACACTGGGCCTGTGGTGAGCACCGACTGGAAGACCGATCTTCGGCAGCGCGGCTATCGGCTGACGCCGCAGCGGCAGCTTGTCCTGGAAGCCGTCGACACACTGGAACACGCGACGCCCGACGACATCCTCGCCGAGGTACGCAGGACGGCGTCCGGTGTGAACATCTCGACCGTCTACCGGACCCTGGAGCTCCTGGAGGAGCTCCAGCTGGTCAGCCATGCC
The DNA here is from genome assembly GCF_040704695.1 of Streptomyces sp. NPDC048411. Lineage (NCBI taxonomy): Bacteria > Bacillati > Actinomycetota > Actinomycetes > Kitasatosporales > Streptomycetaceae > Streptomyces > Streptomyces sp. NPDC048411. The sequence continues at coordinate 45,695 of NZ_JBEZKL010000040.1, read as the reverse complement.
CATCTGGGGCACGGGGCGCCGACGTACCACCTGGCCGACCGCCACCACCACATCCATCTGGTCTGCCGGGACTGCGAGGGCATCATCGAGGCCGATGTCGACGTCGTCGCCGAATTCACCGCGAAGCTGCGGGACAGCTTCGGCTTCGAGACCGACATGAAGCACTTCGCGATCTTCGGCCGCTGCGCCGGCTGCACGGCGAAGGCGGCGGACGGTGAGCCGGGCGATCGGGCGGCCGATCGACCCCGGCCGCCCGCGTCCGCGCAGTAACGGCCTCCCCCACGACAGGGAGTGGGGGAGGCCGTAAACCGAGTCGTACGCTGGTCGCATGAAGAGCCCCTTGCTGTCCCTGCCCGGCGCCGTCCCCGCCGAGGGCCGCGACGAAGGTGTCGCCGCGCACTACGGCGACCTGTTCCGCGAGCAGCGAGCCCTCGCCGACGGCACCGGCCTCGTCGACCTCTCGCACCACGGCGTCGTCACCGTCACCGGAAGCGACCGGCTGGCCTGGCTGCACCTGCTGATCACCCAGCACGTCAGCGAACTCGCCCCGGGGGAGGCCACCGAGGCGCTGATCCTCACCTCGCACGGGCACATCGAGCACGCTCTCTATCTCGTCGACGACGGCGAGACGGTGTGGATGCACGTCGAACCGGGCACCCAGGGCGACCTGATCGCCTATCTGGACTCGATGAAGTTCTTCTACCGGGTGGAGGTCACCGACCGCACCGAGGACTTCGCCGTCGTGCACCTGCCGGCCGGCTCCATCGCGGAGGTCCCCGAGGGCGTCACCGTACGGGAGGCACCGCACGGCCGTGACCTGTTCCTGCCCCGCGCCGACCTGGAGACCTACGCCGCCGAGAACGGCCCGGTGGCCGGCATCCTGGCCTACGAGGCGCTGCGCGTCGAGGCTCACCGCCCCCGGCTCGGCTTCGAGACCGACCACCGCACCATCCCGCACGAGTTGGGCTGGATCGGCACCGCCGTCCATCTCCAGAAGGGCTGCTACCGCGGTCAGGAGACCGTGGCCCGGGTGCAGAACCTCGGGAAGCCGCCGCGCCGGCTGGTCTTCCTGCATCTGGACGGCAGCGACGTGATCCTGCCCGGACACGGCACCCCGGTGCGGCTCGCAGCGGACGGGGTGGAGGGGCGTCAGCTCGGCTTCATCACGACGTCCGCCCGCCACCACGAGCTGGGGCCGATCGCGCTGGCGCTGGTCAAGCGGAACGTGGCGGTGGACGCGGAACTACTCGCGGGGGACACCGCGGCGGCCCAGGAGACGGTCGTCGAGCCGTAGATCCGCTACGCGCGGCCGTCTACGGACGCGCACGGCCGAACCCGGCTCAGACCTCGATCAGTACGGTGAACGGGCCATGGTTCGTGAGCGAGACCCGCATGTCCGCTCCGAACCGGCCCGTCTCCACCTGCGCGCCCAGCGCCCGCAGCTGTGCCACCACCTCGTCGACCAGCGGTTCGGCGACCTCGCCGGGCGCCGCGGCGTTCCAGGTGGGCCTGCGCCCCTTACGGGCGTCCCCGTAGAGAGTGAACTGCGAAATCACCAAAAGCGGTGCATTCACATCGGAGCAGGACTTCTCACCCTCCAGGATGCGCACCGACCAGAGCTTGCGGGCGAGCTGCGCCGCCTTCTCCGTGGTGTCCCCGTGGGTCACTCCGACCAGCACACACAGTCCTTCGCCGACGATTTCGCCGACCACCTCGGGCCCGTTTCCGTCGCTCGCGCCGTCGGCCACCGTGACGCTCGCGCCGTCCACTCTCTGTATCACCGCACGCATACAGACCAACCTATCTTGGGCTGAACGGGTACAGAGCATCTGCATAGGCGCGGTGTGGGGTGGCACCATGCACGGGAGGCGGTGTGCCGACGCACCGGTCGAGGGGATGGACAGAGCATGAGTACATATGGAACCGGGCAGTCCCCCGGTGTCGTACCGGTCACGCGCGCCGCCGGTACCAGTACGAGTACCAGCACCATGCGTCCGCCCGTGCAGCGGACCGGTCCCGGCCCGGGGGGCGGCCTGCCCGGGCCCTCGCAGCCGGAGCTGGGCGCCCTGCGGCTGCCGGAACTGCGCGCGATGCGCCGCGACGCGCAGCGCGATGAGGCAGACCTCAGTTACGTACGCCGTCTGGTCCAGGGGCGGATCGACATTCTGCGGGCCGAGCTGGCCCGCCGCCGGGACCCCGAGACACCGGTCGTGGACCGGCTCTCCGAGATCCTCGCCGACACCCCGTCGCGGCACCGCTCGTCCGCCCGGCACGTGACGCTGACCACGCCGCGGAGCGACGAGTTCCGCCGGCTGGCCGCCGAGACACTCGCCGAGGTCGAACTCTCCGACCTCGACGCCCGCACGGACGCGGAGCTGCACACCGCGATGGGACGGCTCGTCCGGTACGAACAACAGGTCTCCCGCCGCCGTCACCAGCTGCAGTGCACCACGGACGATTGCAGTGCGGAGATCGCCCGCAGGTACCGTGATGGGGAAGCACAAGTAGACGACCTGCTCACCTGAAGCGATCCTTCCGGGGCGGGTCCCGCACAGCCCCGGAAGGCCGCCGCGATGAGCTCCACCCCCTTCATATCCCCGGCGGCCCCTGAGCTGCCCGTTCTGGCCGAGGTCGTACGGTCCGGCTTCGTCGAAGGCCACCACCGGGGCTCGCTGGTCGTGCTGGCCGCCGACGGCAGTGTGGAGCAGGCGCTGGGAGACCCGGCCGCAGCGGTCTTCCCGCGCTCCTCGAACAAGCCGATGCAGGCCGCCGCCGTGCTGCGGGCCGGGCTCGACCTCTCCGGGGAACGGCTGGCGCTGGCCGCCGCGAGCCACTCGGGCGAGGGGTTCCACCTCGATCTCGTACGCAAGATGCTCGCCGAGCACGGACTGACGCCGGACGATCTGCAGACCCCGCCCGATCTGCCGCTGGACCCGGCGGAGGCGGAGACCTATCTCGCCGCGGGCGGCGTCCGCGAGCGGATCACCATGAACTGCTCCGGCAAGCACGCGGCGATGCTCGCGGTGTGCGCACTCAACGGCTGGGACCCGGCGACCTATCTGGACCCCGCCCACCCGCTCCAGCAGTTGGTCCACCAGGCGGTCGAGGACGCGGCGGGCGAACCGGTCACGGCGGTGGGGACGGACGGCTGCGGGGCCCCGCTGATGGCGATCAGCCTGGTCGGTCTGGCGCGGGCGTTCCGCTCGTTCGTGCTGGCCGAGGCGGGCACCGCGGAGCGCCGGGTGGCGGATGCGATGCGCGCCCACCCGGAGTACGTCGCGGGCACCCGGCGCCCCGACACCTGGCTGATGCGCGAAGTGCCGGGCACGCTCTCCAAGATGGGCGCGGAGGCGGTCCAGGCGGTGGCGCTGGCGGACGGCCGGGCGCTGGCATTCAAGATCGACGACGGCGGCGGGCGGGCGCTCGGCCCGGTGCTGGCCAGGGCGCTGGAGCTGCTCGGCATCGACGCCCCGGTGGTGGACCGGATCGGCCGGGCGCCGCTGCTGGGCGGCGGCGCGGAAGTGGGCGTGATCCGGGCGGCGTTCTGACCGTCCGGCTCCCCCGGGGAGGCCCGGAAAACCTGGCGACATGGCCCGTCCCGTACGCCTAGCGTGGGGTGCATGAGTCTTGAGGCCCGTACCGTCACCGAATCCGAGTACCCCAGCTGGCTGCGTGCCGTGAACACCGGCTTTCTGCGCCCGCCGACGGTGACGGAGGGGGAGGTCGCGAGCCGCCTCCCGCACACGGATCTGGCCCGTACCCAAGGGGTGTTCGACGGCGAGCGGTGCGTGGCGTCGTTCCGGTCGTTCGCGCAGGAGCTGACGGTCGTCGGCGGCGCCGCGGTGCCGTCCGACGCGGTCACCAACGTCACGGTGTCGCCCACGCACCGCCGGCGCGGGCTGCTCAGCCGGATGATGGCCACGGACCTGGCGGCGGCGAAGGAGCGCGGCGACGTGGTCGCGACGCTGATCGCCGCCGAGTACCCGATCTACGGGCGGTACGGGTTCGGCCCGGCCACCTGGACCACCGAGTGGGAGATCGACGTCCCCCGGGCCGGCCTGGACCCGCGCTGGTCGGGCCCGTCCGCGGCGGACGGCGGCCGGATCGACCTGGTGGACGGGGCGGAGGTGCGCAAGCTCGGCCCCGCCCTGCACGACCGGCTGCGCGCCCGGCAGCACGGCGTGGTCAGCCGCGGAGACCGCTGGTGGCAGTTGAACACCGGCGAGGACGTACCCATCCCGGGTTCATGGACGGAACCGTTCTACGCGGTGTACCGCAACGCGGACGGCGAGGCCGACGGCCTGCTCGCCTACCGCGCCGACGACAAGTGGAGCGACGCGAAGCAGCCGCTGAACCGGGCGTCCGTCCTCGGTCTGATCGCCGAGACCCCGGCGGCGGAACGCGCGCTGTGGCACTTCGTCTGCTCCATCGACTGGGTCACGACGGTCCGCTCCGGCTACCGCGCCCCCGACGACTTGCTTCCCCTCCTCCTCCCGGACCCGCGCGCGGCCCGCGTCGTCACGCAGGCCGACTGGATGTGGGTGCGCGTCCTGGATGTCGTACGAGCCCTGGAGGCGCGCACCTACGCCGCGCCGGCCACCCTGACCCTGGACGTCCACGACCCGGCCGGCCTGAGCGGCGGCCGCTTCCGCCTGGACGCCTCCCCGGACGGCGCGTCCTGCACGCCGACCACGGAGCGCGCCGATCTGGCTCTGGACGTACGGGAGCTGGGGACGCTCTACCTCGGCGACGAATCGGTGCTCCGGCTCGCGGCACTGGGCCGGATCGACGAACTCACGCCGGGCGCTGCGGCGGTGGCGGACGGGGTGTTCCGGGCGGGACGGCGCGCTTGGTGCCCGGATGTGTTCTGACCGCGTGCCACGTACCCCCTCCTGGGATGGATTCCGGGGCGGATCTCCGCCCCGGGTGGGGGACGTCGTCGCAGGCCCGGGGGCCGCGGTCCGGGGGCGGCGCGGAAGGTGGTTCAGGTGACTGGAACATACGGTTCGTCGGGCGGGACGGGCCTGCCGGCCAGCATCGAAGCCGCCTGAAGCATGGACGCGGAGGTTCCGGATCCCCGGCCTGTCACGCCTTTCGCGTGCTGAGCAGCACCTTGCCGACCAGGCCGCGCCCCTCGCGATCGCCACCTGCGCCTGCGCCGCCTTCTCCAGTGGGTGGACCTGCCCGGTCACCGGGCGCAGCCGCCCGGCACGTACGGCGGGACGACCGGGAAGTTGTCCCGGAACGCGCCCGACCGGATCTGGGTCTCCACGAGCGTGTCAACGTCACTCACGTCGATCACCACCTCGTCGGGCCCCGCCACCGGGTCGGGCCGCTCGGCCGGACCCAGTACCTCCGGAGCGCCCAGCTCCCTGACCAGCGCCACACGCATGCGGATCACACCCCTCCGCGTTCCGGCGGCCGGCCGGTCCGGTGCCCGTGTTCCCACCCTCGGACGCCGAGTCCGGTCGAGGTCAACGGCGTACGCTTCGTGGTCATGAACGGAGAGAAGGCCCGACCCGGGACCGCGGCTCAGCCGCTGATCAGCCTGCGGGAGCGGAAGAAGCAGCTGACGTACCAGGCAGTTTCCGATGCCGCGATCGCCATGTTCCTGGAGCGGGGCTTCGACAAGGTCTCGGTGGCGGAGGTGGCGGCCGCCGCCGACATCTCCAAGCCCACGCTGTTCCGGTACTTCCCGACCAAGGAGGACCTGGCGTTGCACCGGTTCGCCGATCACGAGGACGAGGCGGCGAGGGTGATCGCGGCCCGCCCGGAGGGCGAATCGCCGCTGGACGCCCTGCGCCGCCACTTCCTCGACGGCCTGGAGCGGCGCGACCCGGTGACGGGGCTCTGCGATGCGCCGGAGGTGCTGGCGTTCCACCGGATGCTGTACGGGACGCCGTCGCTGGTGGCCCGCCTGCACGGGTACCAGAGCCGCTCGGAGGCGGCGCTCGCGCGTGCGCTGGGCGACGGAGTGCGGGACCGGCTGGCGGCGGGGCAGATCATCGCCGTGCAACGAATCCTGGCGATGGAGAGCTGGCGGCGGATCGACGCCGGGGAGAGTGCGGACGAGGTGTACGGGGACGCGGTGCGAGCGGCCGAACTCGCCTTCGTGCAGCTGAGGTCGGGGATCGAGGGGGACCGGTAGGGCGGGCGGCCCCGCCCGGCCCGCCGTCGCGGGGCAAACGCCGCCGGTCACGGCACCGGTGCCCCTCCCGGCAGGCTCTGCCCCGTCGCACCGCCCGGCACGCCCGCTCGCCGCGTTGGCCACAAGTCCTGGTAGCTCCGCCACAAGGGTGTCCGGCCGCCTTGCGATCGAACGCGGTCGGAAGCGACGTGCTGTCCGTGGTCGTCGGCGGCGCCCGCGCACCCGAACTGCGCCGGAGGATCGACACACTCCTGTCCGCCCTCGCCACGACGGCGTCCTGAGCGTTTCCGGAAGTCAGGCCACCCGCTCCGTCAGGAAGTCCTCCCATGTCCGCGTACCTACGGACGTCCCCTCGCCGAGCGACAGATTCTCGCCCGCCCGGTAGGCGAGCCCGGCCTTCCCCGGAACCCGGACCGGCATCATCAGCCGGTGCTTGCCGCGCGCCTGCAGGTATCCGCGGCTCAGTTCGGCCACTCCGTACACGTTCGGCCCGGCCAGGTCGGGTACCAGGCCGGCCGGTTCGCCGAGCGCCAGCTCCACCAGCCGGGCCGCCACCTCGCGCGCGTCGACCGGCTGGAACCGGAGTCCGCCGGGCACCGGTATCACCGGCAGTTTCGTCATCTTCTCCACGACGGTCAGGACCAGGTTGTTGAACTGGGCGGCACGCAGCGTCGTCCACGGCAGGCCCGAGTCGGCCACGGCCTGCTCAGCGCCCAGCTTGGACTTGAAGTAGCCGATCGGCATCCGGTCCGCCCCGATGACCGAGATGTACACGAGGTGCCGGACTCCGGCTCGCGACGCGGCCCGTACCAGGTTCCGGGTCGCTTCGTCGTCTCCTTTGGGACCGCCCGCGAGGTGCAGCACCGTCCCGGCCCCGGCCACCGCGGACTCGACGCCCTCGTCCTTGAGCAGGTCGCCGGTCACGTACTCGATGCCGTCCTCGGGCTCGTGGCTGTGCCGGCTCATGACCCGTACCTGACACCCGGCGTCCCGCAGGAGCGGCACGACGAGGCGGCCGAGCGTGCCCGTGCCGCCGGTGACCAGCAGGGGGGAGGTGGCCATGATCGTCTCCAATTCGTTCGTCCGGGAGTCGAACTCCCGTCACAATCAGCGGTGTTTTGTGGGTCTGTTGGTATGACCCGTCATGGGGAAGGAATGTGACCGGATGGACGAGAGCGCAGGGCTGACCGAGCGTTTCGAGGTGGACCGGACCCGTCTGCGAGCCGTGGCGTACCGGATGCTCGGCTCGGTGAGTGAGGCCGATGACGCTGTTCAGGAAACCTGGTTGCGCCTCAACCGCACCGACACCAGCGGCGTCGAGAACCTCAGTGGTTGGCTGACGACCGTGACGGCCCGGGTCTGTCTGAACATGCTGCGGGCGCGCGAGTCCCGGCGCGAGGATCCCCTCGCCGCACTCCTGCCCGAAACGGTCGTGGACCGGGAGGACGGGCGCGATCCCGAGGAGGAAGCGCTGCTCGCGGACTCGGTCGGACTGGCGCTGCTGGTGGTGCTCGACACACTGGCACCGGCCGAGCGAATCGCCTTCGTGCTGCACGACCTGTTCGCCGTGCCCTTCGACGAGATCGGCCCGATGATCGAGCGTTCCCCCACAGCGGCCCGACAGCTTGCGAGCCGCGCCCGCCGCCGGGTCAAAGGGGCCACCCCGGTGCCCGACGCCGACCTGGCCCGCCAGCGTCAGGTGGTCGATGCCTTCCTCGCCGCCACCCGTGGCGGGGACTTCGACGCACTGGTCCGGCTGCTCCACCCGGACGTCGTTCTCCGGGCCGACCCGGCGGTCGTGCCGACCCCCGAACCTGTCGTCGTCCGCGGTGCCCGCACCGTCGCCCAGGGCGCGATGGCCGCCATGGGCCGGGCCAGGTTCACCCAGCCGGGGCTGGTCAATGGCGCGGTGGGTCTCATCATGGCTCCGCTCGGCCGCCTGGCCCTGGTACTCGGCTTCACGGTCACGGCGGACGGGATCACCGAGATCGACGTGATCGCGGACCGGGGCCTCCTCAGCCAGGTCGATATCGCCGTGCTCGACGCCTGACCCGATGTCAACGCCCGGTGCCGTACCGAGTCGCCCGCGCGAGACGCGGGAACGGCAACGGCGCCGGGCCGGGATGTGACGGGGGAGGCCGTTAGGCTGGCCCGGTGACCCTTGAGGATCTCGTACGGCTGCGCCGGGCCCGGGACGTGATGGACCGCGACTACGCCCAGCCCCTCGACGTCCCGGCACTGGCGCGCGTCGCCCTCATGTCGCCCGGGCACTTCTCCCGCAGCTTCCGGGCCGCCTACGGGGAGACCCCGTACAGCTACCTGATGACCCGCCGTGTCGAGCGGGCCAAAGCGCTGCTGCGGCGGGGAGACCTGAGTGTGACGGAGGTCTGTTTCGCGGTCGGCTGTACGTCGCTGGGGTCGTTCAGCTCGCGCTTCACCGAGCTGGTCGGCGAGAGCCCGAGCGCGTACCGGGCCCGCCGCCACGACCAGGGCGCGGCCATTCCGGCGTGCGTCGCCAAGGTCCTCACGCGGCCGGTCAGGAACGGACCGGTCAGGATCGGGGAAGCGGAAACCGCCGACCGCCCGTAGCGTCGAAGGCATGAACATCAAGCTGTCCCAGTGCTTCATCGCGGTCGACGACCATGACAAGGCGCTCGTCTTCTACCGCGACGTTCTCGGCCTGGAGGTACGCAACGACGTGGCGTTCGAGGGGATGCGCTGGGTGACCGTCGGCTCACCCGCGCAGCCGGACGTGGAGATCGTCCTCGAACCGCCGGCCGCGAACCCGAACGCCTCGCCGGCCGACAAGCAGGCGATGGCCGAGCTGCTGGCCAAGGGCATGCTGCGTGGCGTGATCTTCTCCACCGACGACTGCGACGCCACCTTCGAGCGCCTCCGGGCCGCAGGCGGCGAGGTACTCCAGGAGCCGGTCGACCAGCCCTACGGTGTCCGCGACTGCGCCTTCCGCGACCCGGCCGGCAACATGCTGCGCTTCACCCAGCCGCGCGGCCGGTGACGTCCGCTCGCCCTGGAGCGCGCTTCAGCTCCTGCCGTCTCCGGCGTCCCGTTCCGACGGCCGCAAGGCACGCGTGCGACCCGCGTTCGCACCCGACGCCACGGCGGACTCGCAGTCTGCGCCCGGGCCATCCGCGCCCGCTCGCGCCGTCCATCGCAGTCCGTCCACCGGTCGGCCGTCCGCAGCATCTGGAGGTGATCGAGCGCTCGGCCGGGCAGGGCCGCGAGGCGCGCGCCGTCGAGCAGGAATCGAGAAGCGTCGGTCACTGAGCCGCAGCTAACGTGACGGTCATGGACATCACCATTCACACGGCCTCCCTCCCGCATGACGACCCGGACGCCGCCCTGGCCTTCTACCGCGACACCCTCGGCTTCGAGGTCCGCAGCGACGTCGGACACGGCAAGATGCGCTGGATCACGGTCGGCCCCGTCGATCAGCCCGGCACTTCCATCCTCCTGGCGCCGCCGGCCGCCGACCCCGGGGTCACCGAGGACGAGCGCCGCACCATCGTCGAGATGATGGCCAAGGGCACCTACGGCTGGATCCTGCTGGCCACCCGGGACCTCGACGGCACCTTCGAGAAGGTGCAGGCCGGCGACGCCGAGGTCGTCCAGGAGCCGACCGATCAGCCCTACGGCGTTCGCGACTGCGCCTTCCGCGATCCCGCGGGCAACCTGATCCGCATCCAAGAGCTTCGCTGAGCCGTTCGGTCATCGATCTGCCCTCGGTGGCCGGTGTCGCGACCACTGCGAAGAACGCGGCGGTCGGCGCTTCCCTGCTCCTGCGTCCCGGCGAGCCGACCACCGGCCCCCACCTGGCCGCCGCCCGCTCCACCCCCAGCATGTACCCGGGCCCTCGCACACATGGATGAAAGGAGCTCTCTCATGTGTCACCCCGCGTGGATGCGCGCACTCACCGCTGCGCAACGCCTGAGCGACCTCGCACGACTGCGCCGCGTCCGCGACCGGATCGACCGGGAGTACGCGCAGCCGCTGAACGTCGAGGCGCTCGCCCGCGGCGCGAACATGTCGGCCGGGCACCTCAGCCGGCAGTTCCGCCTCGCCTACGGCGAGTCGCCGTACGCCTATCTGATGACGCGTCGCATCGAGCGCGCGACGGCGCTGCTGCGGCGCGGCGACCTCAGCGTCACCGAGGTCTGCTTCGCGGTCGGCTGCTCATCGCTGGGCACCTTCAGCACCCGCTTCACCGAGCTGGTCGGCATGCCGCCCAGTGCCTACCGGCGCCGCGCTGCGGGCGCTGCGGAGGGGATGCCGTCGTGCGTGACGAAACAGGTGACCAGACCGGTCAGGAATCGAGAAGCACCGGCGGCCGAGCCGCAACTAGCGTGACGGACATGACCTCCATCGAGTCCATCACCCTTGAGGTGGCCGACCCCACGGCCGCCAACCGCTTCTGCACCACCGCCTTCGGTTTGGGCACTCAGCTGCGCCTGCGGGCCTCCGAGGCGCCGACGACAGGCTTCCGCGGGTTCACGCTGTCGCTCACGGTGTCCCAGCCGTCCACCGTCAACAGCCTCGTCGACGCCGCCCTCGACGCCGGTGCCACGCCGCTGAAGCCGGCCTCGAAGTCGCTCTGGGGCTACGGCGGCGTCGTACAGGCCCCGGACGGGACGATCTGGAAGGTCGCGACCTCGGCGAAGAAGGACACCGGCCCGGCCACCCGGGAGATCGACGAGATGGTGCTCCTGCTGGGAGTCGCCGACATGGCCGCGAGCAAGCGGTTCTACGTCGACCGCGGCCTCGCCGTGGCGAGGAGCTTCGGCAGCAAGTACGTCGAGTTCGCCGCTGGTTCGGGTCCCGTCAAGCTGGCGCTGTACAAGCGCCGTGCCCTTGCCAAGGACGCCGGCGTCCCTGCCGACGGCACCGGATCGCACCGGCTCGTGCTCGGCGGCGACGCCGGGGCTTTCACCGACCCGGACGGGTTCGCCTGGGAGGCCGCAGCGCTGACAGGCACGCCCTGATCCGTCACCGCTGGGGTTCAGGTGCTGTCGCCGCGGAACGGATGCGTACGTCGCGTGTCCACCGGGCCCACAAGACGGGCGGTGTGCGCGAGGCCATGAGGGCGCTGGAGGCCACGCCGCCTACGAAGCCCGCGGCCTCGTTGGACCGACCGATGACCGACGGAGCCCCTCCCTCGGAGGTAGGGCTCTCCACCATGTGACTGGAGGAAGCATGACTGGCACGCCGCCGCGTGGGCTCGAGGAGAGGCTGCGGGACACTCGCGCGAAACTGGAGAGCGACGTCGATCTCTGGGTCGCGACGCCGGGCTCCCCGGGCGTCCACCTCATCCCGCTCTCGTACCGCTGGGACGGGACCGCGTTCCTCATCTCGACCCCGCGTGCCTCGGTCACCGGCCGCAACCTGCTGGCGGACGGCCGGGTGCGACTCGGCCTCGGGCCGACGCGCGACGTCGTCGTCGTCGACGGCACCGCCGAGCCGGTGGACATCGCCGACCTCGCGCCGGGGACGGGCGACGCGTTCGCGGCCAAGACCGGTTTCGACCCGCGTGAACTCGACGAGCCCTATCAGTACTTCCTGATCCGGCCGCGGCGCATCCAGGCCTGGCGGGAGGCGAACGAGTTGCAGGGACGAGACCTCATGCGCGACGGCCGCTGGCTCGGCTGACCGCCGCACGGGAACGCGGACTCCGTACCTCCGGCCTGACGACGGAATCACGGACGAGGAACGAGGCGCGATGAAGGAGCGCGCCCAGGAGCTGAGGACGGTCGCGCGCCGCAGCCCGCGGGCGGCCAAGGCGGACGCGGAGAGCGACGTACTCGCTGAGTCCTGCCAGCCTGGCCGGGCGGTGCGCCTGATGCCCAAATGGCTGTTCCGGCACCGGTGTTCATCGCAGCGTGAGTGAGGTCTCGGATGCGACGCGGTTCAGCTTCTCCGGGTTGCGGACATAGTAGAGGCCGGTGATGCGGGCGTCCTCGACGTGGATCGCCATGATGCCGTCGAACTCGCCGTCCAGGCGTACGAGGAGTGCCGGGTTGCCGTTGACCACGGTGGGGTCACAGGTGATCGTGCCTCCGGTCTTGCCGGAGGTGCCAAGGTAGAAGCGGACCACCTTCTCGGCGCCGATGACCGGCCGCAGCGCAGCCCGCTTGACGCCGCCGCCATCGCTCACAAGGACGACCTCCGGGGCGAGTATGTCGAGGAGGCCCTGTGGATCTCCGGTTTCGAGCGCGCGCTGGAACGACTCCAGAACCGCCCGGGTCTCGCTCGGGGAGACCACCCTGCGAGGGCGGCGGGCATCGACGTGCCGGCGGGCGCGGTGCGCGATCTGGCGGACGGCCGCGGGGCTCTTGCCGACGGCCTCGGCGATCTCGTCGTAGCTGACCTCGAACACCTCGCGCAGCACGAACACCGCTCGCTCGGTCGGCGAGAGCCGCTCGAGCACGAGCATCATCGCCATCGACAGACTCTCGGCGAGCTCGACATCCTCGGCCACGTCCGGCGTGGTGAGCAGCGGCTCGGGCAGCCACGGGCCGACATACGCCTCCCTGCGGCGCTTCATGGTGCGCAGCCGGTTGAGTGACTGCCGGGTCGTGATCCGGACCAGGTAGGCGCGCTGGTCGCGCACCTGCGCCAAGTCGACCTCGACCCATCGCAGCCAGGTCTCCTGGAGGACGTCTTCGGCGTCGGCCGCCGATCCGAGCACCTCGTATGCGACGGTGAAGAGCAGGTTGCGATGCGCGACGAAAGCCTCGGTCGCCGGGTCAGTGGCGTGGTCGCTCATGTCTCGACCCCTCTCCTTCGCGGCCGGCCCTGGTTACCGACGGACTTCAAGCGTGCCTCCACGGCAAGGTCCTTTCGTTGGCAGCCGTTCGATCCGACCCACCTGTTCCCTTCCACCGGGAGTGTGGCACCACCCGGCGTACGGCTGTGACAGGCCAAGTTGACTGCGATTCGCTGCTCGAAGGGCCGCTGATGAACGCATGTCGTGCGGCGGCGCCCCGCGATAGGGCGTCGCCGCACGCCATGTGCTCCGGATCCGTTGTGGCCGGACCGGATCGCCCACGAGTGCCCGGTTAGGCTGCCCGTTCAGCGGTGGCCGGCGCCTCGCTGCGCTCGGCCTGCAGCAGCTGCTGGCGCTTGGCACCTCCTGAGACGCGGTGCAAGCTGTACGAACCGGGCTTGCCCGCCTCATCGGCCAGATGCTTGACGATGACCTTGCACACGAACTCCTTGAGCTTCGCGCCAGGGCGACCGTCGATGTGGAACCACAGCGCGACGTCGTACCTGTGGGCGAACTGGAAAATACCGGCACGCCGGCCCAGGCTGATGCACTGGCCGCGGAACACCTGGTTGAGGGTCGAAGGCTGCTCACCCGCGATCCGGCTGAGCACCGTGTCGGCGGCCCGCGCGCCCAGAGGCATCGCGGCCTGGCAGCTCATCCGCAGCGGTAGGTCCGACGGTGCCGCCGAGTCGCCGGCCGCGACGATGCGTGCGTCGTCCACGCTGGTCAACGTCTCGTCCGTGAGCAGGCGGCCCAGGGCGTCGGTGCTCAGCCCGCTGCGCACGGCCAGGTCCGGCACGCCGAATCCGGCGGTCCAGACGGTCACCTTGCTCGGCAGCTTGCGGCCGTCGCGAAGCTGCACGGCATCGCGGGCCACAGCCTTCACCAACGCGCCGGGGCCGTCGAGCACGGTCACACCGAGTTCGGCCAGCCGCTTGGCGACCGAGCGTCGGCCCCGAGGGTGCAGGTACGGGCCGAGCACCCCTCCGCAGACCAGGGTCACGGCGCGGCCCGACTCCGCCAGCTCGGCGGCGGTCTCGATGCCGGTCGGACCGGCTCCGACAACCGTCACCGCCGCCGTCGCGGGCGCGGCGTCGAGGACCGGCCGCAGCCGCCCCGCCTCCTCGAAGGTGGCAAGCGGGTAGGCGAACTCCGCCGCCCCGGGCACACCTGGGTCGGCGCTGCCACTTCCCACTGCGTAGATCAGGTAGTCGTAGCCGACCGTGCCGCCGGTCGCCAACGTCACGCTGCGCTCGCAAGCGTTGATCCGGGTCACGGTATCGACCACCAGCCGAATGCCCTCGGCCAGGACGTCTCGGTAGTTGACGACCGCGTCGTGGGACCCGCCCACCAGTTGGTGCAGGCGGATCCGCTCGACGAACGTCGGGCGCGGGTTGATCAGCGTCACGGTCACGCCGTCGCGCTGCGTCAGGCGATTGGCCGCCATGACGCCTGCGTATCCGCCGCCGATCACGACCACATCGGTGTTCTCAGCCATGGTGTCTCCTCCGATTCCAGGGGGTCGGCCTCAAGACACCGCGTGACCGATCGCCGTGACTGCCTGTGAGGCAGATCACTCTGCAGGCGTGGGCTCGGCGCTGTCCGTTCCCAAGAGACCTGAATGGATGAGGTGTCTCCGAGCTGGGCCTTGTCAGTTCTGCTGGGACGGCTCCGAAGCCGGGCGGCCCTGCTCATCTGAACGGTGGTGAGCCTGCTTGTGGGCGAGCTGGGGTGGATTACCCAGTCCGGCGCGATCCCCCGTCGCTGGGCAGTGTTATGAAGTGGTGGCGGGGCAAGTCCCGCACGGCCCGTGGACACCGACCTCCGACCTCGCTCACATTCGGCAGGAGCTGAGCGTCACGTCGACGGCCGGGTGAGTTTGGCGGCCACGGCGTCGAGGACCCAGTCCAAGCCGGTCGCGAAGGATGTCTCGGCGTCCACATCCGTGCCGTCGTACACGGCCTTGGCCAGTGCCGGGAAGCGGCCCGTGGCCAGCATTCTTGTCACATGCGGGCCGTGGGCGCGCTGCCAGTCGTGCTTGGACAGGCCCGTGGCGCGCTCGGCCCGCAGGTTCGTGATCTCGCGCCTGATCGCGCCGGTGAAGTAGGCACTGACCGTCTCCACGGCCCGCATGACGGTGTCGATGTCGGTGAGGCCGTCGAGGGCGGCCAGCGTGGCCTCGGTCACGGCGAGGCCGTTCGGGCCCAGGGCCGGGCGGCGGCCGAGCAGGTCGGCCAGCCATTCGTGACGGAGAGCTGCCTGCCTGGTGCGGTGGGCGAGGTCGCGCAGCGCCTCCCGCCAGTCAGCGCGCTGCTCCTCGGGGAGAATCTCGGCGTAGACCTCGTCCACCATGAGGTCGAACAGCTCCTCCTTGGTGGAGATGTATCCGTACAGCCGCATCGGTCCGGCGTTCAGCCGGCCGGCGACCTTGCGCAACGACACCGCCTCCAACCCACCCTCGTCGGCCAGTGTGATGGCGGTGGCCACGATCCGCTCCCGGTCGAGCGGCACGGGGCGAGTCGGCGGCTCCGGCCGGTCCCACACAGTCATGGTCACATCGTACTGTTGCGATGCAGCGTATTGGACAAATACAGTGTATCGCCATGAGACTTCGTATCGCCGTGGTCGGGAGCGGTCCTGCCGGCCTCACCTTCGCCCGTGTCCTACACCGCCATGGCCACCCTGCCGCCGTCCTCGAACGCGATCCCGCCCCCGACGCCCGCCCCCCGGGCGGCACGCTGGACCTGCACGAAGGGCTGGGCCAGCTCGCGCTGGACAAGGCGGGGCTGCTGGCGGAGTTCCGGGCGCTGTCCCGTCCCGAGGGGCAGGCCATGCGCATCCTGGACACGGACGGAGCCGTCCTGCGCGACTGGCAACCCCGTCCAGATGACCGGGCCAATCCCGAGATCGACCGCAGTCAACTCCGTGACCTGCTGCTCGGCCCTCTCGACGTCCAGTGGGGCCGGGGCGTGACGCAGGTGGTGCCGGGGACCCGGGACGGCATACTGGTCCATTTCGCGGACGGGCGACAGGAAGCGTTCGACCTCGTGGTCGGCGCGGACGGCGCCTGGTCCCGGGTTCGCCCGGCAGTCTCGTCGGTGACGCCGCACTACACCGGCGTCACCTCAGTCGAGACCTCTTTCGACGACGTCGACACCCGCCACCCGGACCTCGCCCGATTGATCGGCGACGGTTCCTTGGCTGTGTACGGCGTGAACCGAGCACTCGTCGCCCAGCGCAACAGCGGCGGCCACGTCAAGGTATACGCCCAGTTCCGCGCGCCGCTGGACTGGCACGCGAACCTGAACCTGGCCGACGTCGAGGCCGTGCGATCGGGGCTGCTGGCTCTGTTCGACGGCTGGGCCGCTCCCGTCCTCGGCCTCCTCCGCCCCGGCACCGCTTTCGTCCACCGCCCTCTCTACGTTCTGCCCGTGTCCCACACCTGGACCCACGTCCCCGGGGTGACGCTCCTGGGCGACGCCGCCCATCTGATGCCTCCGTTGGGAGCGGGCGCGAACCTCGCGATGCTGGAAGGCGCCGAACTCGCCGAGTCCATAGCCACCGCCACCGGCCCTGGGGATCTGGATGAGACCGTCCGCGCCTTCGAGGAACAGATGTGGGCACGGGCCGGCAGGTGGGCGAAGATCACGACGGCCGGTCTGGAACGCCTCGTGAGCCCGGACCCCGCCGAAGCCCTCGCCCTCTTCGACCAAGTCCAGCCATCCTGACTGCCAAGCGCGAGAGTGCCGGCACCAACAGCTCGCCACGGTTCCACGAGGTAGTACGGCACCGCCGCGGCCCCTTCCGGCAAAACCACCGCCGTCAGGCGAACGCACGGACGCCTGCGCTGAACGCGACCCTCAAACCGCCCGCCGGAATCCGGTCCGATCCTCCTCGCGGGCCGGTGGGGCAGCTCGCTGCGCAGGTTGTCCGGGACTCGTTCACTTCACACCGCAGACCCGGCGGGAAACCGCAGAAAAACAGGGAACGGACAGGCGCGCGGAGTCCTCACGGTCGGAGCCACACGTGGCGCGGAACACTATTGCAAGCATGTGCTTGCAATAGTTAGCAGCGGTGGCGCACTATCGAGTCATGGCATCACTCAACGTCGGCAATCTCGGTGAGTACCTGCGCGATCAGCGTCGCAATGCGCAGCTGTCGCTGCGGCAGCTCGCCGATGCCGCCGGAGTGTCCAATCCGTATCTCAGCCAGATCGAACGCGGGCTGCGCAAGCCGAGCGCCGAGGTGCTGCAGCAGGTCGCCAAGGCCCTGCGGATCTCCGCCGAGACCCTCTATGTACGGGCCGGGATTCTGGACGAGCGGGAGCGGGAGGAGCTGGAGACCCGGGCGGTCATTCTGGCCGATCCCTCGATAAACGAGCGGCAGAAGAACGTGTTGCTGCAGATCTACGACTCCTTCCGCAAGGAGAACGGGTTCGAGACCGTCCCGGGGGACCCCGGTGACGAATCCGGCCTCAGCGCGGACGGCACGGATGCCGATACAGCTTCAAAGCCTTCACCACCCTCACACTGAGTCTGATGATCCGGGAGGACCACAGTCATGGCCATCACCGATGACCTGCGTAAGACCCTCACCGACCCGACCCCCCTCTACTTCGCCGCCGGTACGGCGGACCTCGCCGTAGAGCAGGCGCGGAAGGTTCCGGCCCTGATCGAGCAGCTGCGGGCCGAGGCGCCCGAGCGGATCGAGGCCGTGCGCAACGCGGACCCCAAGGCCGTCCAGGAGAAGGTGACCACGCAGGCCAGGGAGGCGCAGGCCACCGTGCAGGCCAAGGTCTCCGAGGTGCTCGGGTCGCTCGACACCGATCTGAAGAAGCTCAGCGAGTCGGCCCAGGACCTGGCGCTGCGCAGCCTGGGAGTGGCCGCGGAGTACGCGGTACGGGCCCGGGAGACGTACGAGAAGGTTGCTGAGCGCGGCGAGCAGACGGTGCGGACGTGGCGCGGCGAGACCGCCGAGGAGATCGTCGAGATCGCTGTCGTCGTCGAGCCGCGGCGGGAGTCCGGGCCGAAGCCGAAGCCGAAGGCGGAGCCCGCCGCCAAGAGCGAGCCGAAGACCGCTGCCAGGACGGAGCCCCGCACGTCGGCCGCGCCCGCCAAGAAGGCGCCTGCGCGCAAGCCCGTGGAGGCGCCCGCGCGCAAGCCCGCGGCGAAGAAGCCCACGCCGCCGACCGCCAAGTAGCACTGCGGACGGTGTGTACCGGGGCGCGGGGCGGGCACCTTTCGGGGTGGCCGGCTCGTTGTCCCGGTACCTTGGCCGCGAGGCGCTCATCCACTTACTAGGCGGTGCACACCATGTTGCTCACAGGATTCAGCACGCTCTTCTGGCTGCTCTACATGATCATGCTTGTCCTGGCCGTGGTCGCACTGCTCCTGGCCGCGACGGCCCGCGAGGACGCCTATCGTGCCGCGGACAAGCAGAAGAAGTCCTTCTGGGTGATCATTCTCGGCATCGCCGTTGCCGTGAACCTCTTCGTGCCGATGCTGTTCCTGCAGCTCGCGGGCGCGGTCGCGTCGATCGTCTTCATGGTCGACGTACGGCCCGCACTCAAGGCGGTCTCCGGCGGCGGTGGCCGACGCGGCGGTTCCAGCAGTGACGGGCCGTACGGGCCCTACAACGGCGGGCGCTGAGCGTTCGCAGGTGACGGCGCCGGTCCGGGTCGGGGGCGGGGGAGCGACGTGCTCCGGCTGCGGCCCCGGTTGCCGCTCCGGTCGCGGTCGAGCAGCAGGATCGCCACGTCGTCGGTCAGTTCGCCGCCGTTCAGCTCCCGGACCTCGTTCACGGCGGCTTCCAGCAGTGCCTCTCCGGTGAGCCCCTCCGCCAGTTGACGGTTGATCATCGCGACCATGCCGTCCTGGCCGAGCCGCTGCGTCTCGTTCGCCCCGACGCGGCCTTCGATCAGACCATCCGTGTACATCATCAGGCTCCAGGAGCCACCGAGTTCGACCTGCCTGCGCGGCCAGCGGGCGCGCGGCAGCAGCCCCAGGGCCGGCCCGCCGTTCTCGTACGGGAGCAGCTGTGCCGCCCGTCCATGGCGGGCGATCAGCGGCGCGGGGTGGCCCGCCAGGCAGAGACCTGCGTGGCGCCCGTCAGGGGTGATGTCGACGGTGCAGAGCGTCGCGAAGATCTCCTCGCTCTCCCGCTCGTGCTCCAGGACCTGCTGGAGCGTGGAGAGCAGCTCGTCCCCGCAGAGCCCGGCGAGCGTCAATGCCCGCCACGCTATGCGCAGTTCGACGCCGAGCGCCGCCTCGTCCGGGCCGTGGCCGCAGACGTCGCCGATCATCGCGTGGACGGTGCCGTCGGGCGTACGCACCGTGTCGTAGAAGTCCCCGCCGAGCAGTGCGCGGCTGCGTCCTGGTCGGTAGCGGGCGGCGAAGCGGAGGTCGGAGCCCTGGAGCAGGGGGGTGGGCAGCAGCCCGCGTTCCAGTCGGGCGTTCTCCTGGGCGCGCAGCTTCGACTCGGTGAGCTGGTGCTGCGCCACGTCGGCGCGCTTGCGTTCGACGGCGTAGCGGATGGCGCGGGTGAGCAGCCGTCCGTCGAGTTCGCCGCGGAGGAGATAGTCCTGGGCGCCGACACGCACCGCTTCGGCGGCCAGCTCGGTGTCGTCCTCCACGGTGAGCGCGAGGACGGCGTGGCGCGGTGCGATGCGCAGGACGTGCGTGAGGGTGGCGAGCCCGGCAGGCCCCTCGGCGCCCTCGCCGGCGCGTGTCTCGCTGCTGGGCGGCAGAGCCAGGTCCAGCAGGATGCAGTCGACGTCGTCCGTGAGGAGGCGGCCCGCCTCGGTCAGATTGCGGGCGGTGCGGATGCGCACCCGGGTGCCGGCCGCGGCCGGGAGCTCGGGGACGGTGAAGGTGCCCGCCGGGTCGTCCTCGATCACCAGGAGGGTGAGGTCGGTGACGTGGGTGGTTTCCACAGCGGGAACGGCGCGCTGCTGCGGTACGGGTACGGGCATCGGTTCGGTTTCCTTCCCTCCCCCCGAGGGCGCGGCGGAACGACGATCGACGACCCGCCAGACCGGGACGATAGCGGTACCGGACAGACGAACGGAATGGCGAACGGCAACCGACCCCTGGCATATGCGGAGCCATAAGCCGCGTCCCGTCACGGATCCGGCGCGATGTGCCCGCCAGGGACCGGGTGGGGAGTCATGACAAACATCACCCCGCGGTGGGGCCGGGGGTGGCGTGGCTCACGGCGCGCGCGTGGTCCCGGTCACCGGGTGCCGTTGCGTGGTTGCGTGGTCCGGGTCACTGGACGCGGGTGGCTGGTGCGGGGGCCCTCACTTGTCCGGGCGGACCACCCCGAGGATCTCCATCGAGCCCGCGCCCGCCAGCGTGACATTCCGGCCCGGGCGCGGTGCGTGCACGATCGCGCCGTCGCCGATGTACATCCCCACATGGCTGGCGTCACCGTGGTAGATGATCAGGTCGCCGGGGCGCATGTCCTTGATCGCGATGTGCGGGAGCTGCCGCCACTGTTCCTGCGAGGTGCGCGGGATCGGCCGTCCTGCTGCCGCCCACGCCTGGGACGTCAGCCCGGAGCAGTCGTACGATCCCGGGCCTTCGGCCCCCCATTCGTACGGCTTGCCGATCTGCGACGTCGCGAAGGCCACCGCCTTCGTGCCGCGCTCGCTCGCCTCGCGGTTGATCTCCTTGAGGGCGCCGGAGCCGAGCCAGGCGGTCTGTGCCCGGTATGCCGCCTCCCGCTCCAGCTCGAGGAGACGGGCCCGCTCCTCCTTCTCCAGCTGTGATTCCAGCTTCTTCGCGGCGGCGATCTGCGCGTTGATCTGCTTCTTGGCCTTGGCCTGCTTGATCCGGTTGGCTTCGAGCTTCTTCCAGTTGGTGCTCGCGTCCTTGGTGTACATCTCCAAGTCCGCCTGGGTCCTGGTCAGTTCACCGAGGACTCCCTTGGCTGCCTGCTGGCCCTGCCAGACCCGGTTGATGCCGTCCATGAACATCTGCGGGTCGTCGCTGAGCATCAGTTGCGCGCCCGGCGGCAGCCCGCCGGTCCGGTACTGCTCGCGGGCCTGGGCGCCCGCCTTGCTCTTGAGGTCGGCGATCTTCGCCTGTCCGTCGACGATCGCCTTCGCCAGTTCGACGATCTCGCCGGACTGCTTCTTGGCCTGCTCGTCGGCGAGGTTGTACGCATCGGTGGCCGCCCCGGCCTTGAGGTAGAGGGCGTCTATCTCCTTGCGCACCTCTTCGAGGCTCTTCTTCGGCGCTTCGGGAGAGGCGGTGGGGGAGGGCGGTGCGGGCGCCGCGAATGCCTGGGTCGGCGCGGTCAGTACGGTCAGCGTGCAGACCAGAATGATCGCGGCAGCGGCACAGTGGCGTCGGTTCACGAGCTCCCCCTCCGAACGGATCTGATTTACCGTCAGTAACTTTTTGCGACGTCGAGATCGTGCCATGCCGTACCGAAAAACAACAGAGGCAGACAGCTCCTGTCCTGACGGGCACTCGGGTCACACGGGTCATGCCGGCCGTGCGGGATCGCTCCCCCTCGTCTGGGACGAACGACGCCCCGTCCGCGTTCCCGGGTGTCCCTCGAATCACTCTCGTTCAGAAACGGCCGGGTTCGGGCCGCAGAGCCGCCCATTTCACCGTGACTTCACCCTGCCGCCACCGCCGTACCCCGTCCGTCAGCGGCCAGTCGCCGGAAAGCGAACGCACCGCGGTGATCCAGCGCTGCCGCGCGCCCAGCGAGGCGTACGGCGCCGCGGCGGCCCACGCCCGGTCGAAGTCGCGCAGGAACGCGTGGACCGGTTCGCCCGGCACATTGCGGTGGATCAGCGCCTTGGGGAGTCGTTCCGCGAGATCGGAGGGGCGGTCCAGGGAGCCGAGGCGGGTCGCGAACGTCACCGTGCGCGGGCCCTCCGGGCCGAGCGCCACCCACACATGGCGGCGCCCGATCTCGTCGCAGGTGCCTTCCACCAGCAGCCCGTCGGGTCCGAGCCGGGCGCAGAGCCGCTGCCAGACCGCGGCGACCTCACCCTCGTCGTACTGACGCAGCACGTTCGCCGCCCGGATGAGGGTGGGGCGGCAGGCCAGCGGGATCTCGAAGCCGCCGTGGACGAAGGTGAGCCCCTCTTCCTCGTACGGTTTCGCCGCCGCGACCCGCTCCGGGTCGATCTCGATGCCGACGACCGCCGTGCGCGGTTCGGCGGTGCGCAGGCGGTGCAGCAGCTCCACGGCGGTCCAGGGCGCGGCCCCGTACCCGAGGTCGACGGCGACGGGGGCGTCGGAGCGGCGCAGGGCCGGACCGTGCGTGGCGGCGATCCAGCGGTCCATGCGGCGGAGCCGGTTCGGGTTGGTGGTCCCGCGGGTCGCGGTGCCGATGGGGCGCATGGCAGCGAGCCTAACGGTGGCGACCTGCAGGGCCGTCGCGTCCGGGCATGCGTGGTGACGCGCCGTGGTCGGGCGTAATGATTTGGTAAAGCGGAAATGAAAGGGCGTATTCCGCTGTTCCAGCTTTTCGAAGGGGCTCCGTGTCCCTTCGGTGTCATGCCCTGAGCGAGGAGGACCGGACGACGTGAGCCAGTACGTCTCTCGGCTCGGCAGCAGCCGTATGGCGCCGCGCCTCAGGTTTCCCGGCACCTTTCCCGGCAGCCACCGCAAACCCCGCCGCATCGCGATGCTCTCCGTCCACACGTCCCCGCTGCACCAGCCGGGCACGGGCGACGCGGGCGGCATGAACGTCTACATCGTGGAGCTGGCCAAGCGGCTCGCCGCGATCGGTATCGAGGTGGAGATCTTCACCCGGGCCACCACCGGCGCACTGCCCCCGGCGGTCGAGATGTCGTCCGGCGTCCTGGTCCGGCACGTCGACGCGGGACCGTACGAAGGTCTGGCCAAGGAGGACCTGCCCGCCCAGCTCTGCGCCTTCACGCACGGCGTGATGCAGGCCTGGGCCGGCCAGCGGCCCGGCTACTACGACCTGGTCCACTCCCACTACTGGCTCTCCGGTCATGTCGGCTGGCTCGCCGCGCAGCGCTGGGGCGTTCCCCTCGTCCACGCCATGCACACCATGGCCAAGGTGAAGAACGCCGCGCTCGCCGAGGGCGACACCCCCGAGCCGGCCGCCCGGGTCATCGGCGAGACGCAGATCGTCAATGCCGCGAACCGGCTGATCGCGAACACCGCGGAGGAGGCGGACGAGCTCGTCCGCTTCTACGAGGCCGATCCGGCGGCGGTCGCCGTCGTGCACCCCGGGGTCAACCTCGACCGCTTCCGCCCCGCCGACGGGCGGGCCGCCGCCCGGGCCCGCCTCGGACTGCCCCAGGACGCCCTCATACCGCTCTTCGCGGGCCGCATCCAGCCGCTGAAGGCTCCCGATGTGCTGCTGCGCGCGGTGGCCGTGCTGCTGGACCGGAACCCCTCGCTCCGTTCCCGCATCGTCGTTCCGGTGGTCGGCGGCCCCAGCGGCAGCGGGCTCGCCAAGCCGGAGGGCCTGCAGAAGCTGGCGGCGCGGCTGGGGATCGCCGATGTCGTACGGTTCCACCCGCCGGTCGGCCAGGACCAGCTCGCCGACTGGTTCCGGGCGGCGTCCGTGCTGGTCATGCCCTCGTACAGCGAGTCCTTCGGCCTGGTCGCCATCGAGGCGCAGGCGGCGGGCACCCCCGTCGTCGCGGCGGCCGTGGGCGGGCTGCCGGTGGCGGTACGGGACGGGGCGAGCGGTTTCCTGATCCCCGGACACGACCCGGAGGCGTACGCGCAGGCGCTGGCCCGGTTCGCCGAGTCGCCGGAGCTCGTCGCCCGGATGGGCGGGGCGGCGGCCGCGCATGCGCAGGGCTTCGGCTGGGGCACGGCCGCGTCCGCGACCGCGGACGTGTACACCGCGGCGCTGCACGAACACCGCCGTCGCGTCCGCGGCCACCACGTCTGACGTACGCGCCCACCACGACCGACGCGCACCCGCGCCGGGGCGACGGAGGCCCGCACCACACCTCACGTACGCTCACCCCATGGCTGACGTATCCGCCGAAGCGGCAACAGCGCAGGTCATCGAGGCGACGCTGAAGGACGCCGGGCTCGAATGGGAGAGCCCCGACCGCGGTACCTACGTGGTGAAGCTTCCCGGTACCCGCAAACTGTCCACCACCTGCTCGCTCATCGTCGGCAAGCACTCGCTCTCCCTCAACGCGTTCGTCATCCGCCACCCGGACGAGAACGACGCGGCGGTCCACCGCTGGCTGCTGGAGCGCAACCTCCGCCTCTTCGGAGTGAGTTACGCGATCGACCGGCTCGGCGACATCTACCTCGTCGGCCGGCTGCCGCTCTCCGTGGTCACGCCCGAGGAACTGGACCGGCTGCTCGGCACGGTCCTCGAAGCGGCCGACGACTCCTTCAACACGCTGCTGGAGCTGGGCTTCGCGAGCGCGATCCGCAAGGAGTACGCGTGGCGGGTGTCGCGGGGCGAGTCCACGCGGAACCTGGATGCGTTCGCGCACCTGACTCAGCGGCCCGCCGACTGACCTCGCTCGCCGACGTCCTGCACCACGGCGCCGTACCCGAAGGCTCCGCCGACGCCGCCCCGCACTCAACCGTGCCGTCGCCGCTGCCGGAGAGCGTGGCGGTGGCCCGTCCGCATCACCGCCGTGCACGGGGACCGGGTTGTCCCGGAGCGTCCGCTCCCGATCGGCTCGGCAGGGGACAGAGCTCCTTCACGGGATGATCACAACGCAATCACGATCAAGGGCTGTGCCCTCATTGGTTGATCATCAAACCATGGCTCGCTCATAGGGTTTGCGACATGAGACCTACTGCCATACGCCGTACCGCCCTTGCCGCCGCCTGCGCGATCTCCCTGACCCTGCTTGCCACCGCCTGTGGCGCAGACTCCGACTCCGGCAGCAAGGGCGCCGACGGCAAGGGCAAGGAGAGCGCCGCGGCCCAGCCTGCTGCCAAGGCGCTGACCGCCGCCGAGCTGGACAAGGCCGCGCTGGTCCAGGGTGACGTCAAGGGGTACAAGGTCGCCGATACGGGCAAGGCCGATGTGGTCTCGGCCTCCGACGTCACCGCGGACAAGGAGGCCTGTGAGCCTCTCGCCGACGCGCTGATGGGCGCCGAGCTCGGCACGCCCGCGGCGGTCAACCGGCGCAAGGTGATCAGCGAGCCCAAGAAGGGCCAGAAGGACAAGTTGGACAGCGCGGACGCGGGCGAGGCCTTCACCGCCGCCTTCGACATCACGACGACGCTGACGTCCCTCGCCTCGTACGACGGCAAGGGCGCCCAGGACACCGTCGGGAGCCTGCGTACCGCGGCGACCGCGTGCTCCGGTGGCTTCACCCTCACCGCGGGCGGGACGAAGCAGAAGGTCGTCACGATCAAGGAGGAGAAGATCTCGGGCGGTGAGGAGGCCGCCGCCTGGACGCTGACGGTGGAACAGGACGGCGAGAAGGCCCCGCTCAAGCTGATCGTGGCACGCCAGGGCGCCACGGTCGCGTCGTTCAGCGCTCTCAACCTGGCCGCTTCCGGCACGGGCCAGGACTTCGAACTGCCGACCGCGGTGGTCGACGCGCAGCTCGCAAAGCTCGCCTGAGCGGCGGAAGTCAGGGAAGCGGGACCAGCCGCACCACGGTAACGGTGAGGACGGACCCGGAGACGTAATAGAGCACGATGGCCCCGGCGACCGTGGCCTCACGCCGGTCGTGCTCACTCTTGACGGCGGACGACCCGTGCCCGTACGGATCGCTCCCCAGGGTGCGGGCCATCTCGTCCCGGAAGGTGTCGCCTTCGCGCATCTTGGCCAGGGTGTCGTCGGCGGGCGGGGCGTAGGAAATACGGAAGCTCAAGCGACGCTCCGCCTCTCGGCCTCGTCCCGCGCCAGCCGGTCCAGGATCCGCTCGGCCTCGGGATCGGGCACGGCCTCCAGCATCCAGTGCCGCATCACGGCCTGGATCTCGTGCACTCCGGCCCCATTGATGGCGCGGTCGAACTCCTCGCGTCTCTCCTCGGGCAGCGTGGCCCGGATGTCCGGAATGCTGTTGGGCACGTCGACTTCGGCACCGCCGACGTAGGTCTTCAGGGGCTCGCCCATGATTGCTCTCCCCGCTCTCCTTGCTCTCTTCGCACGGCCCGTCCGGTCGGCTCCGTCCATGCGCGGGCCGGTGCTCGCGCCACGGTAGCGCCAGGGCGCACAGCCGACACGGAGCCCACGCGATACGTTCGCCCCGTGACAGGAACATCGTGGGACATATTGCTTCTCGGCGGGGCGTCGGGCGTCGGCAAGAGCCGGGTCGCAGCGCAACTGGCCGATGAGGCCAAGCGGTTCGTGGTCGAGTTCGACGACGTAGTGAGCGCCGTCGAGGCCATGACGACGGCTGAACACCACCCCGCTCTCCACCACTTCGATGACATCCCCGACACCGCGCAACTCGCCACGGAGCAGGTGCTGGACCTCCAGATCGCCACCGCCAGGGCCCTGGAGCCCGCGGTGTTGGGAGTCGTACGCAACCGCCTGACCGTCGACGTCCCAGCCGTGGTCGAGGGCGACTACCTCACCCCGGCCGCCGCTGCGGCGGCGATCCACGAGGGCCGGGTGGCGGGCCGCCTCGTGCGGGCGGTGTTCCTGCACGAGGCGGACCCGGACCGGATCGCCGCCAACTACGCCTCCCGGGAGCCCGGCAGCGGAGAGCAGCGGCATCGGGCGCAGGTCAGCGCGGAGTACTCGCGGTGGCTCGGCGACCAGGCCCGCCTGCACGCTCTGCCGGTGGTCGCCTGCCGCCCGTGGGACACGCTGGCGGCGCGCATCGGGCGGGCGTTGGGTGCGGAGGGAGCGGAGCGGGAGCTGTCCGATCAGTTCAACTGTCGTACAGGGGCGCCGGATCTACCAGCGGTCTCTGCGTCACCACACACCCCGATCGACCGTGGCTGACCGCTCGGTCCGGCACGCAAGCGCACGGAACCGGTTTCTCCGGAGCCTCGTCCAACGGCCGGAAAGGGGCGCGGGATGACACGTGAGAAAAGGGCCAATCGCCGCTGTGCGGCAGCTGATTCGGTCCGCGCGCGGCTCGTCGCGGTAACGGCCATGTCCTTGCTGGCTGCCGGTTGCGGCATGGTGAACGATCCGGTCAAGGAACGCTGGGAGTCCAGAACCGAGTTTTCGCGTTGTGGCGAGGTGCGCCTGGATCAGGGTGAGGAAATACAGAAGGAGGCAGTGCGGGAAATCGTCTGCCTCCGGCGAGCCCTCGAGAGCGGTGAGAGCGCAGAACTGAAGGTGACCCATCCCACCGTGGAGGGAGACTCGATCCGCGACTACTACCGCTTGACGCCGCAGGGCAGGCTTGAGGTGTACACCGACAGTACGGACGACCAGTACTCGGACCAGAAGTGGTCGTTCGTCAAGTGCTACGCCCCGGAATGGCTGGCTGAGATTTCCTGCGTTCGATAACCGGGCCAACGACTCGCCGGGCGTCGGGCAGAGGTCTTGAAATGCCCAGTGCGGCACCAAGCCCCCTGCCTGCGGAGGAACCGCAGGCAGGGGGCTCGACCGAGCGGACCTACTTGGTGGATCTGGTGACGAGGGCGTATCGGGCCTCCGGTTGACGGTGGCGCCGGTCGCTCCCGGATCCGGACGCGTAGGCGGCGCCGGCCGCGAGGATCGGGCTTGCAGCGGGAGACTTCAGGGGCCCGGGTGCCTGGTCAGGCCGCGGTCGATCACCGCTTGAGGAACGAGGTGGGGCGATCACGCGCTTGACTTGCGGATTCCGTACCGTGGGCAGAGTCCGGCCGAACTCACCCCTGGGGACCCCGGTTCCCCGTGAGTCCCCGTCCGTTCTGGCGCGAGAGTGGCACGGCCACAGCACCGTTCCTTGGGCTCCCTCGATGCGAACTACGGGCGGGTGCGGTCGCTGGGGGCTGCTCGGCCGGCCATGATCGGCTCGTAGACAGCACGGTCAAGATCCGGCAGTATCGGCGGATGTTGAGGTCGGAACGGCCGTTGGTGGTCGCCGTATGCGGGTCCCCGGGGGCCGGAAAGACCACCGTTGCCTGCGCAACGGCGCGCCGCCTCGGTGTGCCGTTCCTGACCCGGGATGAGATCAAGGTCGGTCTCGGGCTGTCCTCCGCTTCCGTCGCCGAGGACGGCGGTGTTCAGCTCAACCCGGACTTCCACATCGCCGGCGGTCCTTTGAGCCTCCGCGCTGAGGCCGTGATGGTCAACGCAGCCCGGCTCCTCGCCTCCTCAGGGGTGAGCTTCGTCGTGGAGTCCTCCGTGTTGTCGCGCAAGCTGCTGGATGCGCTACTCGCATGTGACGCCCGAGTGCTCGCTGTTCACGTCGTCGCCCGCGATTCGGTCATCGGCGAGCGCCTCCGCGCCCGGGCGGCCAAAGGCGGGGGAGTCGACCGACAGCTCTCATCTCAGTTCCAGCGAGGCGAGATGAAGCGGTCGATTTTCGATCCGCCGGGTGGAGTCGATGCCGTCGTTGAAGTCGATACCTCAGCTGATGGTGATCCGGACATCGAACCCATCGAGGCAGCCGTCGTCGCCCTGATCCGGTGACCGAGCGCCGCTCAAAGGTACCCAGTTCGGAAGACGGCGTATGCGGCCCCTGGCCGACCTGCCGAGACTCCGACCTGGGACAGAGCGCAGCCGGGCCCGTCGTTTCCTGTGGCTCCCCGCTGCGTCCCCTCGGAACGGGCACGCAGACCGTCCCAGCCCTCGGCCCGGAAGCGGGCCACCCATCGGTGGGCGCACTGCCGCGAGACTCCCAGCTCCTTGGCCACATGCGCCACAGGACGCAGGTCCTGCACGACACGGCGTCTGACGGCCCAGCGACGGCCCCAGGGCAGCAACAAGCCCCCTACCCACGGAGAAACCGCAGGCAGGGGGCTTGCTTTCGGCGTGCTACTTCTTCTTGCCCTGGGTCTGGCGGGCCCATTATTTGCCCCTGGTCAGAGGGCCACGCACCCTGACTGACCTGCCGTCGGGTGGTCATCACTGGTCGTTGTCCGTCGTTCCTGGTGGCCTTCGGAGGGCCCAGAGAGGGCCCAGAGACCGGGCCCCGACTGCTGCCGGAAGGCCGCCGGAACAAGCAAGAGGAGCACGCCGGGCGGCGAGCCTCGGGGCATGGTGGACGGGAGCCAGGTTCTCGTACAACTTTTCGCTCCATCAGGAGTCACACAGGTGTGGCGCATGGTGCGCCTGGTGCTTTTAGGGAGAACTGAACGTGGTTCACACCCGCTCGACCCGGCGGCGGCTCCTCGCCGCCACCACTGCCGTTCTCGCCGTCACGCTCGGTGCTGGCGCGCTGTCCGTCCCGGCGAACGCCGCCACCACCACGTCGGACGCGGCGGCGATGGCTACGGCGGACGCGGCGAACACCGCCGCCGACGTCATCAGCTTTCCGAAGAACTCCAAGCTGACCGATGCCGGACTGACCGGCTTCCTGTCGCGGACCGAGGGAACGTTCGACAAGACCTGGACGCGGTACTCGAACGGTTCCTCGCAGGGCTACGGGTCGTCCAGAGCCGTCCTGCGGTCCTCGCGGACCACGGACTACCTGGTCTTTCCCATGCTCTACCAGGTCACGCTCCGGAACCTGAGCACGATGTCGGTGCTCGACGTACCCGTCGGATCGGCCTTCGGCGGTGCCGTGTACGCCGGGTCGGCGGCGAACGCGGTCTTCACGACGTCCTCGGACGGCAAGGTGCTGCGGAAGCACACGCACCCCTCGGAGGGGAACGGCACCGTGACCGTCACGGGTCTCCCGGCGGGTGCGAGCGGCATCGCAGTCGCCCCGGGCACCCCGGAGGACGCCTTGGTCACGTTCACCGTCGGCACGGTGGGGAAGTGGGGCCTGCTCGACCTCGCCACGGGCGTCGTCGACGAGATCCACGACCGTACGCCAGGCTCCTCCAACGGCGATGTCGCCGTCTCGGAGACGCACGTCGCCTGGACCGAGGGCGACGCCACCGACCAGCCGGCGGTGTTCCTCATGGAGCGGGCCACCGGCACCGTCCGCGAGGTCCCGGTCGAGGACGCGTGGGCCGGCGACCTCCAGATCGGCCTGGTCGGCGGCTGGGTGGTGTACGGCGAGGCGGGCGGCCTCTCCGACGGCGGTACGAACCCGCTGCACGCCCTCACCGCGTACGACCCGGCCACCGGGACGAAGGTGAAGCTGCTCGACCACCTCACCTCGTCCGCGGCCGCCCCCGACGGCCTGTACGTACGCGGAGGCACCCTCGCCCAGGGCGAGGGCCTCTACAAGATCGTGCCCGGTGCGGGCGGGGTGCCGTCCGTCACCCTGGTGGCGACCACCGGCGAGCCCACCCACGTCGTCATCACCGACAACACCGTCCCCGCCGTTGTCGACCTCGACAAGAACGGCGGGGAGGTGGACCTCACCTGGGGGCTGTCCCGGAGCAACGTCGACGTGCAGGTCACCCTGCGCCACGTCCGGACCGGGAAGACCCGCGAGTTCTCGACCAGCCACCCGTACGCCCCGAGCGTGACGTTCCACTGGGACGGTGAGATCGGACCGGACTACGCGAGCGCCTACAACGGTGACTACACCTGGCAGTTGACCGCCCGGCCGCTCAACGGCATCGGCCCGGCCGCGACCGCCTTCGGCACGTTCACCGTCGCCCGCAAGACCGCGCCGCACGACTTCGACGACAACGGCAGCCCGGACGTGCTCTCCCGCGACGGCTCCGGCCGCCTGTGGCGGAGCGACACCACTTTCTACGAGGAGCACGGCCAGTTGACGGCCCAGCCGCGCCAGCTGATCGGCGGCGGCTGGGACATCTACAACCGGATCGAGGCGACGGGGAACCTCGGCGGCTCGGCGTTCGGCGACCTCGTGGCCCGGGACAAGGCCGGCGTGCTGTGGCTCTACCAGGGGACGGGCCGCGGCGGCTTCGCCACCCGGGCGAAGGTCGGCGCGGGCTGGCAGATCTACGACAAGATCGCGGGCGGCAGCGACCTGAACGGGGACGGGCGTCCCGACCTGCTCGCCACCGACACCGCCGGGGTGCTCTGGCTCTACAAGGGCACCGGCTCCGCCACCACCCCGTTCGCCGCGCGGACGAAGATCGGCGCGGGCTGGGGGATCTACAACGAGCTCGCGGCCGTCGGCAACATCGCGGGCGCCCCGGCGGGCGACCTCCTCGCCCGGGACAAGGCCGGTGTCCTCTGGCTGTACCTGGGCAAGGGCGACGGGACCTTCGCGCCGCGTACGAAGGTCGGCGCCGGCTGGAACGAGTACGGCCAGCTCGCCGGCATCGGCGACGGCGACCGCGACGGCCGCCCCGACCTCCTCGCCTTCAGCGCGGCGTCGCAGTACCTCTACGGGGGTACGGGAAGCGTGAGCGCTCCCTTGCGGCGCAGGCAGCTCGCGTCCCTGCCGTACGTGAACGACCGGGGCAACCTCATCGCCTGACAGCCCCGACCGCCCTGGCCGCGCCCCCGCTCCGGGGCGCGGTCGGGGCGGGACCGCGTCCGTATCGCGAGACATCCCCCGCCCCGGGGAATGTCAGCCACAATCGTCCGCTCCGCGGGCGTACAACGCCCGTACTCGGGAACCGGGGGACGGACGGAGAACCGCCAGGCGGGGTCTTCCTCGCCTATGCCCGTGGCCGTGGCCGCACGTTGACCGACTCGATCAGCTGCCGCACCGACTTCAGGAGGCTCTCGCCCTTGCGCTTCTTCTCGCGCTTGAATGAAGGACGCAGCAACTCCGCGCCCCTGAAGGCCAGATCGGCCTCGAACTCCTTGGAGGCGAAGTCCTTGCCCGCGATCACCAGCAGGCTTGGCCGGTCGGTGGCCAGGTGCGGTTCGCGGTCCAGCATCGCCGACAGCACCTCCCGCTCGTCCAGCCTCGGGTTCGGGCGGACACCGTGCACGTCGTCCAGCAACTCAAGCTGAGCCGCAGCAAGCCCGTGTTCGCCCCGCCCAAGGGCGGCAAGCTCAGGGACGTACTCCTACCGGGTCCGGTAGCGGATGCTCTACGCGCTCACATGAAGCAGTTCCCGCCCGGTGGACATCACACTGCCGTGGAAGACGGCGAACGGGCCGCTCGTGACGAAACGACTTCTCTTCACGGCGCCCCTGGGCAACCACGTCTGGCGGAACATGTTCAACACCGACCAGTGGAAGCCCGCCCTCGTTGTTGCAGGCGTCATCCCCGAGCGGGAGGCAGGCGCGAAGAGCCACGTGGCGGCCCGCGAGCACGGAATGCATGCCCTGTGACACTTCTACGCCTCGGTCTTGCTGGACGCCGGGGAGAACATCAAGGCATTGGCGGAGTACCTGGGCCACTCTGACCCGGGCCTGACGCTGCGGGTGCACGCCCACTTGATGCCGACCAGCCGCGAGCGCACGCGGAAGGCCATCGTCTCGATCTACCCAGGGCCCAAGACGCCTCCCGAGACACCCTGACGGCCCACAGACGGCCCCAGAACAACGACAAGCCCCCTGTCGGCGGAGAAACCGCAGGCAGGGGGCTTGATCACGTGTGAAGCTACTTCTTGCCCTGGTTCTTCACGGCCTCGATGGCGGCCTTCGCCGCGTCCGGGTCGAGGTACGTGCCGCCCGGCTTCAGCGGGCGGAAGTCAGCATCCAGCTCGTAGGCGAGCGGGATGCCGGTCGGGATGTTCAGGCCCGTGATGTCGGCGTCCGAGATGCCGTCGAGGTGCTTGACCAGGCCACGCAGGCTGTTGCCGTGGGCGGCGACCAGGACCGTGCGGCCGGCCAGCAGGTCCGGGACGATGCCGTCGTACCAGTACGGCAGCATGCGCTCGACGACGTCCTTGAGGCACTCGGTGCGCGGACGCAGCTCACGCGGGATCGACGCGTAGCGCGGGTCGTCGCTCTGCGAGAACGCGGCGCCGTCCTCGAGGACGGGCGGCGGGGTGTCGTACGAGCGGCGCCACTGCATGAACTGCTCCTCGCCGAACTCGGCCAGGGTCTGCGCCTTGTCCTTGCCCTGCAGGGCGCCGTAGTGGCGCTCGTTCAGGCGCCAGGAGCGGTGGACCGGGATCCAATGGCGGTCGGCGGCCTCCAGCGCGAGCTGCGCGGTGCGGATGGCGCGCTTCTGGAGGGAGGTGTGCAGGACATCGGGGAGCAGACCGGCGTCCTTGAGCAGCTCACCGCCGCGGACTGCCTCCTTCTCGCCCTTCTCGGTGAGGTTGACGTCCACCCAACCGGTGAACAGGTTCTTCGCGTTCCATTCGCTCTCGCCGTGGCGGAGGAGGATCAGCTTGTACGGTGCGTCGGCCATGAGTCCGAGCGTAATCGAACCCGTGCGGGCTTCGCGCAGCCGGTCACAGGGCGGACAGGGGGCGTGGGAGTGGCGGGTGGGGCGGCTTCGATTGACGGCAGCCGTCAAACGAGTGGCGGTCCGGAAGCAGAGGTTCGTAATGTCCTTATAGCCATCGGGCCACTTACCGCTCGAACCCGTTCCGTACGTCCCCGGGGGGAACCGTTATGTCTGTCGCCGGTCTCAGACGGGCCGCACGCGAGTCCGTGTCCGGTCTCCCCAGGGAGTTCTGGTGGCTGTGGACCAGCACCCTGGTCAACCGCCTCGGGGCGTTCGTCGCCACCTTCATGGCCCTCTACCTGACCCTGGACCGGGGCTACTCCGCCTCGTACGCGGGGCTTGTCGTCGCGCTGCACGGGCTCGGCGGGGTCGTCTCCTCGCTCGGCGCGGGGGTGATGACGGACCGGCTCGGGCGGCGGCCCACCATGCTGATCGCGCAGAGTTCGACCGCCGCGTCGGTCGCGTTGCTCGGGTTCATGGTCCACCCGGTCGCGATCGCCGCGGTCGCTTTCCTCGTCGGCATGACGAGCAACGCGTCCCGGCCCGCCGTGCAGGCGATGATGGCCGACATCGTCCGGCCCGAGGACCGGGTGCGCGCGTTCTCGCTGAACTACTGGGCGATCAACCTGGGCTTCGCGGTGTCGTCCGCGGGTGCGGGGTTCATCGCTGAGTACAGCTACCGGGCCGGGTTCATGGCCGAGGCCGCGATGACGCTGTTCTGCGCGCTCGTCGTCTTCCTGAAGGTGCCGGAGTCCCGGCCGGAGCGGACACCGAGGATCGCGAAGGGCGCGGCGGCCGAGCCCGAGGTCCGGCTCTCCACCGTGCTGCGCGACGGCCGCTTCATGAGCGTCGTCGGACTGTCGTTCGTGGTCGCGCTGATCTTCCAGCAGGGGTACGTGGGGCTGCCGGTGGCGATGGGTACGGACGGGCTCTCCAGCTCCGACTTCGGCACCGCGATCGCCGTCAACGGTGTGCTGATCGTGGCGCTCCAGATCCCCGCCACCCGCTTCATCCAGAAGCGCGACCCGCGCCGCCTGCTGGTCGTGTCGTCGTTGCTGGCGGGGTACGGATTCGGGCTGACCGCGTTCGCCGGGTCGGTCGCCGTGTACGCGCTGACGATCTGTGTCTGGACGGTCGGCGAGATCATCAACGCACCGGTCCAGAGCAGCCTGGTCGTCCGCCTCTCCCCGGCCCACGGCAGAGGCCGCTACCAAGGCAT
The DNA here is from genome assembly GCF_040704695.1 of Streptomyces sp. NPDC048411. Lineage (NCBI taxonomy): Bacteria > Bacillati > Actinomycetota > Actinomycetes > Kitasatosporales > Streptomycetaceae > Streptomyces > Streptomyces sp. NPDC048411. Next base: position 11,278 of record NZ_JBEZKL010000040.1, on the reverse strand, counting down.
GTACACGCTGTCGTGGTCGGCGGCCGCGCTGGTCGCTCCGCTGATGTCCGGTCTGGTGATCGACCACTACGGGGCGACGTGGCTGTGGGGGATGTGCGGGGTGCTCGGGACGGTCGCGGCGCTCGGGTACTGGGTGCTCATGCGCGGGCTTCCGGCGGAGGAGAAGGTGACCGAGGTGGTGACGGTGACGGCTGCGGAGGCCGAGCCGGACACGTCCTCGGGAGCCCCGCAGGGTGCGGTGGAGCGCGCGGTCTGACGGGGGTGGGGCGAGCTGCGCGGAGGGCTTGGATCACGGGAGCCCGGCCCGGGTACGGGGAGCCCGCACGGCCGGCAGCCCCCGACCCCCGTTGGCAGCCCGCCGCGCGGTGCTTGCCCGCGTCCAGGGGCAGGACCGGCAAGACGCCTGTCAGGCGTCGCGACGCTTCACCATGACCGCCGCCAGGCCCCCGAGGACCGCGAGGTACACCCCGCAGACGGCGAAGGCGAGCCCCGCGGAGTGGGAGTCCGGGCCAGGGCGCGCCACCGTGCCGCTGAGCGCTTCGAAGGCCGACTGCAGCGTCCATGTGCCGGGCGTCGTACTCCAGTTGTCGAGCGTGGAGGCGAGCATGGGAAGGATGAAGAACAGGCCGAACAGGGTGGTGATCGCGCCTGCCTGGCTGCGCAGGATCGCCCCGAGGGCCAGCCCCAGCAGTGCCATGACGCAGAGGAACAGACCAGTGGATGCCACCGCCCGGAACACGCCCGGGTCGGCGAGCCCCATCGCGAGGTGCCTGCCGGACAGCGCGCTGCGGCCGAGGAGATAGGTGGTGAAGGCGAGCATTTCCCCCACCGCCAGGGTGAGCGCGCCGGTGATGACGGCTTTCGCCGTCAGGACGGCGCCACGGTGCGGGGTGGCGGTGAAGGTGGTGCGGATCAGGCCGCTGCTGTACTCCGAGCCGGTCGCCAGGACACCGAGCGTGCCGAGGGCGAGGACGGCGAAGTAGAACCCGCCGCTGAAGCCGTAGCGGACCGGGTCGACGCGGGCCCGTTCCGGGGCGGTCATGGTGTCCCAACTGCCGTCCAGGGAATGGTAGTCGAGGATGCCGACGACCGTCGCCGCAGCCATCGCGACGAGCAGGGTCAGGTAGGTGGAGCGGACGCTGCGGAGCTTGATCCACTCGGAGGTGAGCAGGCCTGGGCCGAGGGGTGTCACTGGTGCTGGTCCTTTCGGCGGGAGGTGCCGGCGGTGGCGCCGGCCCGGTACTGCACGCTGTCGGCGGTGATGTCCATGAAGGCCTCCTCCAACGAGGCCTGCCGGGTGGACAGTTCGTGGATCGTCAGGCGGTTGGCGGCCGCCAGGTCGCCGATGTCCTGGGGCTGAAGTCCGGCCACGGCCAGGACGCCGTCCGGTTCCGGGATGACCTGGGCGCCGTGGGTGGTGAGCAGCCTGGTCAGCGCGGCGCTGTCGGCCGTGCGCACCAGGACCGCGCCGCGCGCGCTGCCGCGGATGAACTCTTCGGTGCTGGTGTCGATGATCAGCCTGCCCCCGCCGACGATGACGAGGTGGTCGGCGGTGAGCGCCATCTCGCTCATCAGGTGGCTGGAGACGAACACCGTGCGCCCTTCGGCGGCGAGCGATCTCATGAGGGTGCGAATCCACAGGATGCCCTCCGGGTCCAGGCCGTTGACCGGCTCGTCGAACATCAGCACCGGCGGGTCGCCGAGCAGTGCCACGGCGATGCCCAGACGCTGCTTCATGCCCAGCGAGAACCCGCCCACCCGGCGGCGGCCCACGTCGGCCAGCCCGGTCATTTCGAGGACCTCGCCGACCCGCCGGGCGGGGATGTCGTTGCTCGCCGCGATACTCGCCAGATGGGCACGGGCGCTGCGCCCCCGGTGCACGGCGTGCGCGTCGAGCAGCGCGCCGACCTCACGCAGCGGCCGGGCCAGCGAACGGTAGGGGCGGCCACCCACCAGGGCCAGCCCGGCGGTGGGCGCGTCCAGGCCCAGGATCATCCGCATCGTGGTGGACTTCCCCGCCCCGTTCGGGCCGAGGAAGCCGGTCACCCGTCCCGGACCGGCCTCGAACGTGAGGTCGTCCACGGCAGTGGTGGACCCGTAGCGCTTGACCAGCCCTTCGACCTCGATCATGAACACTCCTTCGCTCCGCGAGCGGTGACCGGCAGCTGTTTGCTTGCCGCTCCCCACCGTGCCGTTCCGGCCACCGCCGGGCCTCTGGCCACGGTCGGAGATCCATCGCGTCCGCCGGGCCGTCTACGACCAGGGGCGTATGCCCGCGGGCGGAGGGCGTGCGAGCGGGCCGTCGCTACGCTGGGGCGATGCCCAACGCGCCGCATCCGCCGCTGACGAAGAGGCTGCGCCCCGGCCACTGGACCGTCCTGGACGCCCTCACCGGAGCGCTGCTGACGTACGTCGCATGGCAGGGCGCACGGGACACCTACCGCGTCTTCGACCCACACCACCGGGGGTATCCCCGGCCCACTGCGGCCATGTTCGTCGTCGCGCTGGCCGCCACAGTGGTCGTGGGGGTGTCCGTGGCGCTGCGCCGCCGCTTCCCGCTGTCCGTCTGTGCCGCCGTGTTCGCGTGCTGGACCGTGGTCGTCGCCGTCCTCGGCCAGACATCCATGGCCCGCGTGGTCGGCACCCAGATCGTGGTGGCCTCCGCACTGCTGCTCTACCTCGTCGCGGCCACCCGCAACCGCCGGACCGCTCTGCTGGCACTGGGCGCGGGTCTGGCGGGCGTGGCCGCCGCCCGTTTCGGATCCGGCGAGCTGCGGCACAACATCCCCATCGCGCTGGCCGCCCAGACCACCTTCTGGGCGGTCGGATACGCCGTCGGACGGCACCGCGCCTATGCGGCCGAGCTGCGTGCGTATCAGGCCCGCGACGCATTGACGGAGCGGACCCGGGAGCGGCTGCGGCTGGCCCGGGAGCTGCACGACGTGATCGCGCACAGCATGAGTGTGGTGACCGTGCAGGCCGGGTACGGCCACTTCGTGATCGACGACCACCCGCAGGAGGCCAAGGCGGCGCTGACCACGATCCAGGCGGTCGGCAGGGACACCCTGCGAGAACTGAGCGGGCTGCTCTCCGTGCTCCGCGAGGGCGGCACCGACGACTGCCTGCCGGTGCTGCCCGCCCCCAGGCTCGGCGAGCTGGGCCGGCTGATCACCCGGACGGCCGAGGCAGGCGTCAAGGCCGACCTGCGGGTCCTCGGCCGACGGCGTGAGCTGCCCCCGGGGATCGAACTGTCCGCCTACCGGATCGTCCAGGAGGCGCTGACCAATGTCGTGAAGCACGCCGGCACCGGGGAGTGCCAAGTCACCGTCGGATACCAGGAGAGCGAACTCACGGTGGAGGTCGTCGATGACGGCGCGGGCGCGGCTGCCCCGAGCCGGAACGGGCAGGGCCTGGCCGGGATGCGTGAGCGGGTGGGCCTGTACGGCGGGGAGTTCAGCGCCGGGCCGCTGCCGGGGCGGGGATTCAGGGTGGCCGCACGGCTGCCCATGGCCGGAGCCGAAGGGAACGCCTGATGGTCGTCCGCGTCGTGGTCGCCGACGACCAGACCCTCGTCCGCACGGGCTTCAAGGGCATCGTCTCCGCCGCACCGGGCTTCACCGTGGTCGGCGAGGCCGGCACCGGCCTGGCCGCAGTCGAACTCGCCCGGCGGGAGCGGCCCGACGTCGTCCTGATGGACATCCGCATGCCCGACATGGACGGGCTGGAGGCCACCCGCCTCATCACCGGCAAAGCCGGCCGCACGGCCGCCGCCCCCGGCGTGCGGGTGCTGATGCTCACGACCTTCGGCATGGACGAGTACATCTTCGCCGCGCTGCGCGGCGGCGCCAGCGGCTTCCTCCTCAAGGACGCCCCCGCCGACGAACTCCTCACCGCGATCCGGGTCGTCGCTTCCGGCGAGGCACTGCTCGCACCTCAGGTCACCCGCCGGCTCATCGAGGAGTTCGCCGACCGGCCCGCCTCAACGGGCACGGCAGCACCGGCATCAGCGCCTCCCGGCCGGGAGGAGAACCTACGAGGCGTCAGCCCACGCGAGCGCGAAGTGCTCACCCTGATCGGCCAGGGCCTCACCAACACGGAGATCGCGACCCGGCTGCACATCACCCCCGGTACCACCAAGACGCACGTCGGGAACCTGCTGACCAAACTCGACGCACGCGACCGCGTCCAACTCGTCATCACCGCCTACCGGGCCGGACTGGTCACCCCGCGCTGAACACGGTTGTCAGCTGCCGAAGCCGGCTGCGTGGATGACCGGAGCCGGCTGCCCGCGGGGGCGGCGGTGCTGCCGTCGGCCACGCGGTGGCCCGTATCCGCCGCGCCCCGGAGCCCGTCATCGCCTGAAACGGCACTGCCTGAAACGCATGGGACCGGCGCCCCGCACGGGGCGCCGGTCCCATGGCGTCCGGTCAGCCGGAGCAGCCGCCGCACTGGCACGGTGCGCCCGACTGGCAGCCGCACCCGCAGCCCGATCCGCAGCCACAGGCACCGAGCACCGTCAGATGGACCACTTCAGCGGGTGTCTCCCGCTGTGGGTCGGTCATGGGGGAGTCGGCCATCGTTCCTCCTCAAGGACGTACATCCAGGCGTACGGCAGGGCCGTACGACCGACAGCGACGTACGACCGGGGCGTACCACCAGGCGTACCGCCTGCCGCCCCACCCCATTCATGCCCACTCCGGCTGCCCCATCAACGGCGCACAGACGGCGCATCCAAGGCACACCCGCGCAAAACGCGCCGTCCCCCTACCCGTTACGCGCCCTCTACCGACGCCGCATTCTGGATGTCGTCCGCGTGTTCACCCGTCACCAGATAGACGACCCGCTTGGCGACCGACACCGCGTGGTCGGCGAAGCGCTCGTAGTAACGGCCGAGCAGCGTCACGTCGACGGCGGTCTCTATGCCGTGCTTCCAGCGGTCGTCCATCAGGTGCTGGAACAGCGTGCGGTGCAGCAGGTCCATCTCGTCGTCGTCCTGCTCCAGCTGGAGCGCCAGGTCGACGTCCTTCGTGATGATCACCTCGGCGGCCTTGGCCATCAGGCGCTGCGCCAGCTGCCCCATCTCCAGAATGGTGGCGTGCAGGTCGTTCGGCACCGCCGACTGCGGGAAGCGCAGCCGGGCCAGCTTCGCCACGTGCTGGGCCAGGTCGCCCGAGCGCTCCAGGTCGGCACTCATCCGCAGCGAGGTGACCACGATCCGCAGATCGGTCGCCACGGGCTGCTGGCGCGCGAGGAGGGCGATCGCCCGCGCCTCCAGGTCGTGCTGGAGGTCGTCGACCTTCTGGTCCGCGGCGATCACGCTCTCCGCGAGCTTGAGGTCGGCGTCGAGCATGGACGTCGTCGCCCGGCCGATCGCCGATCCGACCAGCCGGGCCATCTCGACCAGGCCCTCTCCGATCGAGTCGAGTTCCTCGTGGTAAGCGTCACGCATGGAAGTCCCTCTCCAGTCCTCACTAAGGCCGGGGCCAGATCTGGACCCCACGCTCTCACCCTGTGGGGCGTACGCGTCCGGATCCGGCCGACCAAGTGAACCGGCCCTTGCCCCTCGGTGAACTCTGGGCGACGAGTGTTCGAGTACGCCCTCGGATGGCTGGGAGAGCGCTGCCGCACCCGCTTAACCTTGACGTATGGACGTGAACGCGGCGGTCGCCGCAGCTGCAGCGATCGCCGGGTTGTGTACCGGCGTGATCGCCATGCTGGCGTTCCGCTGGAGCGAGCGCGACCTGAAGAGACCCACGCGCACGTCCCTGCGGCCCGACAGCAACGGTGCACTGCCCCCCGGGGTCGACACGGTGCTCTCCGTGCTCTCCTCCTCCGCGGTCGTGCTCGACGAGAGCGACAGTGTCGTCAAGGCCAGCTCCGCCGCGTACGCGCTGGGACTGGTCAGGGGCGGCCGGCTGGCCGTCGAACCCATGCTGCACATGGCCAGGGACACCCGCCGGGACGGGGAGATACGGCAGGTCGAGCTGGACCTCCCCCGGCGCGGTACGGGCCGGGGCGAGGCTCTCGCAGTCTCGGCACGGGTCGCCCCGCTGGGCTCCCGGCTGGTGCTTCTGCTGGTCGAGGACCTCACCGAGGCCCGCCGTATCGAAGCGGTACGACGCGACTTCGTCGCCAACGTCAGCCATGAGCTCAAGACCCCGGTGGGTGCGCTCTCGCTGCTCTCCGAAGCCGTCATGGACGCGTCCGACGATCCGGAGGCGGTCGAGCGGTTCGCGGGCCGGATGCAGATCGAGGCGACCCGGCTGACCAACCTCGTGCAGGAAATCATCGACCTCTCCCGGGTTCAGAACGACGACCCGCTGGAGGACGCCGAGCCGGTCCGGGTCGACGAACTGGTCGCCGAGGCCATCGACCGCTGCCGGCAGCAGGCCGGCGCGAAACAGATCACCATGGCCGCCGGCGGCACCGCGGCGCTCCGGATCTGGGGCAACCGCGGCCAGCTCGCCGCGGCGCTCGGCAATCTCGTGGAGAACGCCGTCAACTACAGCCCCGCCCGCACCCGCGTCGGCATCGCCGCGAGGCGCCTGGCCGTACCGGGCGGGGACCAGATCGAGATAGCCGTGACCGACCAGGGCATCGGCATCTCGGAGAAGGACCGCGAGCGGGTCTTCGAACGCTTCTACCGCGTCGATCCGGCCCGCTCACGGGCCACTGGTGGCACCGGTCTCGGCCTCGCCATCGTCAAACATGTGGCCGCCTCGCACGGCGGGGAGGTCACGGTCTGGAGCTCGGAGGGACAGGGCTCCACCTTCACCCTGCGGCTGCCCGAAGCGGGTTCCGTACGGGACCGAGACCGCACATCGGGCGGACCGCTCATCGTCAACGGTGACGACGGGACCTACCGGACCGCCGACCCCGACACTCTCGAACCAACTGCCCCGGAGGTCCTTCCGTGACCCGAGTGCTTGTCGTCGAGGATGAGGAATCCTTCAGCGACGCCCTGTCCTACATGCTCCGCAAGGAAGGCTTCGAGGTCGCGATCGCGGCCACGGGCCCCGACGGGCTCGACGAGTTCGAGCGCAACGGCGCCGACCTCGTCCTCCTCGACCTGATGCTGCCGGGCCTGCCCGGCACCGAGGTCTGCCGCCAGCTGCGCAGCAGGTCCAACGTCCCCGTGATCATGGTCACGGCCAAGGACAGCGAGATCGACAAGGTCGTCGGCCTGGAAATAGGAGCCGACGACTACGTGACCAAGCCGTTCTCCTCGCGGGAGCTCGTCGCCCGCATCCGCGCGGTGCTGCGCCGCCGCGGGGAGCCGGAGGAGGTCACCCCGGCCGCCCTGGAGGCGGGCCCGGTCCGGATGGACGTGGACCGCCACGTCGTCACGGTCTCCGGTGGCAAGGTCGACCTCCCGCTCAAGGAGTTCGACCTGCTGGAGATGCTGCTGCGGAACGCGGGCCGGGTGCTGACCCGGATGCAGCTGATCGACCGCGTCTGGGGCGCGGACTACGTGGGCGACACCAAGACCCTCGACGTCCACGTCAAGCGCCTGCGTGCCAAGATCGAGCCCGACCCGGGGGCGCCGCGCTTCCTGGTGACGGTGCGCGGCCTGGGCTACAAGTTCGAGCCGTAAACCCGGGTCCGTACGGCAGGCGGCCGGGCGGATCACATACGACGGAGGCGCCTCCCGCCCGGGAGGCGCCTCCGTCGTGCGGATCCGCGGACGTCAGCCGGCCGACTGCGAAGCCGACGCGGCGTCCGTCGGGCCTGCCGCGCCGCTCGCCGACTCGGACGGGCTGCCCGACGGCGCGCCCGGCGTCGCGGACCCGGACGGCGTCGTCGCGGGCGTCTCGGACGGCACCGCCGGCAGCGAGCTCGGGCCGAAGCCCGTGAAGTAGCTGGTGGCCGGGACGACGAACACGCCGAGCGGGACGTCGCCGGTCCTGCTGAACTTGAAGACGACCGACTGCACGTTGCCGTTCCGCGCGGCCTCGCGGCCGTTCTCGATCACGGCGGCGGCATTGCCCTTGCCGCCGAGGACGACCTTGCCCCCGGCCGGGACGACGATCGGTCCCGCACCCTTGGCGGCGTGCAGCTGCACCGTCGCGCTGGTGCCGGGCAGGGTGATCGCGTCCAGCGTCTGCTGTGCTGCACCGTTGTTGAACAGCGTCGCGGTGACGACGGCCGGACCGGCGGCGTTGCGCTCGGGCTGGGTGATGACGTTCGCGTTCTGGATCCGGATGTCACCGATGGTGGTGGCAGCGCTGTCCGGCTTGATCCCGAGCGTCTGCGCGTCATTGCCGGCACCACACGCGGAAAGTGCACCGATCGAGATCACGATGGCAGTGGCGGCAAGGGCGCCGCGTCGAAGGCTGCGGCTCACGGCTGCGGCAACTCCTTGAACGTACGGACTTCACGGACTGGAGGGGCGAGCGACGTAAAGCCGCCCTAAGGGTGTGTCAGCGGGCTTAGGTTACCGAGCCGTCGTCCCCGCCCCGCACCCGACCCGCCCCTACCGCCCCCCGGGCATCACGAGCCGTGTCCGCGGTCGGGCCACCGACCCGGCGGTATGCCGCCCCGCCCCCGCGATTCGTGTGCTGTTCACATAACAGGCTTGATCAATTCCTCGGACCGTGGCGCATTCCTTGCGCATAATCTCCGCAACCCCTGCCGTTGATCAATTCCATTGGTCATCGGCACTTACGTCCGTGCGGGTGATCGGTCTCCGAACGGAGTACGGAAAGTTCACCATCTGGAATCCGGCAAACCGGGACGTTCGGTCACTTCGGAGGGGGTTCGGGCGTGTGTGGCGCGGGTGTTTCACCCTGCCCGTACAGCCGCTCCGACCTGCGAATACCACCTTCCCGAAGCCTTCCGCAGCACGTCCGCGTTGCTGTTGTCAAGCCCCGAGATATGCCCTGACCTGCGAAAACGCCATTCAGGAGAAGCTGTTCTCGTGTTACTCTTGATAGCCACGGAAGGGGTACCTGTCACATGACGTTCAAGGTTGGCGACACCGTGGTCTATCCCCATCACGGGGCCGCGCTGATCGAGGCTATCGAAACTCGCCAGATCAAAGGCGTGGACAAGACCTACTTGGTGCTCAAGGTCGCCCAGGGTGACTTGACGGTTCGTGTCCCGGCGGACAATGCGGAGTTCGTGGGCGTGCGCGACGTAGTCGGGCAGGAAGGCCTGGACCGGGTCTTCGAGGTGCTGCGCGCACCGTATGCCGAAGAGCCGACGAACTGGTCCCGGCGCTACAAGGCAAATCTGGAGAAGCTCGCCTCCGGCGACGTCATCAAGGTCGCCGAAGTCGTTCGCGACCTGTGGCGTCGTGAGCGTGAGCGCGGACTCTCCGCAGGTGAGAAGCGGATGCTCGCCAAGGCTCGCCAGATCCTGGTGAGTGAGCTCGCTCTCGCGGAGAACACGAACGAAGACAAGGCCGAGGCTCTGCTCGACGAGGTCCTCGCGTCCTGACCCGGATCGCACCGGTCGTAAATAAATGTGCCGCGGTGCCCGCTGACCAGCCGTATTCACGGTGTGTCGTCGGGCGCTGCGGCATGTCCGGATTCGGATCCGGCTATCCCATCGATACTTTGCTCGCGATCTTGCAAGGCCGACCCCGAGCAGCCGCTGCGGTCTGCCCCAACTCGACCGGGTGTCACGGAAAGGGTCCCGGCCGAGTCAAGGCGTCGCGCCCGGCTCGCTTGTGGCCATACCCATGTCGGCCGTGGAAACAAACATGCTGATGCTTCGGAGTGCAACCGATGTCTGATCAATCGCGTCCGTACCGCACCGCCGCGGTGATTCCCGCCGCCGGCCGAGGCGTACGGCTCGGCCCGGGCGCCCCCAAGGCGCTCCGTGCGCTGAGCGGCACGCCCATGCTCATCCACGCGGTACGGGCCATGGCGGCGTCCCGGTCCGTCTCCCTCGTCGTCGTCGTCGCCCCGCCGGACGGCGCGCCCGAGGTCAAGAACCTGCTGGACGAACACGCCCTGCCCGAGCGCACCGACTACCTCGTCGTGCCGGGCGGTGACACCCGCCAGGAATCGGTCGGCCTCGGCCTCGCCGCGCTCCCCGAGGACATCTCCGCCGTCCTCGTCCACGACGCGGCACGCCCGCTGGTGCCGGTCGACACCGTGGACGCGGTGATCGAGGCCGTGCGCGACGGTGCACCCGCCGTCGTCCCCGCGCTGCCGCTCGCCGACACCGTCAAGGAGGTCGAGCCCGGCGCGCCCGGCGACCCGGAGCCCGTGCTCGGCACGCCCGTACGGGCCAGGCTGCGCGCCGTGCAGACCCCGCAGGGCTTCGACCGGGACACCCTGGTCCGCGCTCACGAGACCGCCGCCGTCGACGGCGAGGGTGCCACCGACGACGCGGGCATGGTCGAACAGCTCGGGGCGCCCGTCGTGGTCGTACCCGGGCACGAAGAGGCATTCAAGGTGACCCGGCCGCTCGACCTGGTGCTGGCCGAGGCGGTTCTCGCACGCAGGAGGGCGAACGATGGGTTCTGAGCACGCGCCGGTGATTCCGCAGGTCGGCATCGGCACGGACATCCACGCCTTCGAGGAGGGCCGCGAGCTGTGGTGCGCGGGCCTGCTCTGGGAGGACGAGGGCCCCGGTCTCGCCGGCCACTCCGACGCCGACGTCGTGGCGCACGCCGCCTGCAACGCGCTGTTCTCGGCCGCCGGGCTCGGTGACCTGGGACAGCACTTCGGGACGGGGCGCCCCGAGTGGTCCGGCGCCGCGGGCGTCACGCTGCTGACCGAGGCGGCGCGGATCGTACGGGCCGAGGGGTTCGAGATCGGGAACGTCGCCGTACAGGTCATCGGCGTACGACCGAAGATCGGCAAGCGGCGCGACGAGGCGCAGAAGGTGCTGTCGGCGGCGGTGGGCGCCCCGGTCTCGCTCTCCGCCGCCACATCGGACGGGCTCGGATTCACCGGCCGTGCGGAGGGGCTCGCGGGGCTCGCGACGGCGCTGGTCTACCGGGCGGGCTGACCGGGTGCGGCGCCCGGGTCCGGGGTGGGGGGTTGCCCCGGCGGGCGGTGCGGTTCTCGTCCCCGGGTCCGGGGTGGGGGGTCGCCCTGGCGGGCGGTGCGGTTCTCGTCCCCGGGTCCGGGGTGAGGGGTCGCCCTGGCGGGCGGTGCGGTTCTCGTCCCCGGGTCCGGGGTGACCGGTTCCGTCCTCAATCGCCGGACGGGCTGGATTTTCGGTGCCGTGCCCCGGGGGTGCCGCCGCGTCCGCCGGGTGGTGGGGTGGGTGGGGCCCCTCCGGGGCGTCTCCTCGGGACTGGCGCGGAAGCCGGCAACGCGGA
>NZ_JBEZKL010000039.1:0-60984 GCF_040704695.1 Streptomyces sp. NPDC048411 | reverse complement strand
GGACCTGCGGTGGCGTGAAGGGCTCGCCGGCGGCGATGTTGAAGACGGTGGCCCCGAGGAACGTCAGTACGAAGGTGACGAGCAGCAGGAGCACGGCCGCCGCCATCCGCAGATGAGGCTTCGCCTCCTCCTGCCGGCCCTGCCGCTCCAGGGTGCGGCCGAGCATCAGCCGCGCATAGTGCTCCACCGGGTCGCGCTCCAGCACCGCCCGCAGCTCCGTCTCGGCCTTGCCGAGCCGCGCCGAGTGGTAATAGGCGCGGGCCAGCAGCAGCCGCGGCGCGACCTGCTCCGGCGCTTCCTCGACCAGTCCGCCCAGGATCCGGGCCGCGGTCAGGTACTCCTTGGCCTCGAAGAACATCCGGGCGCGGTCCCAGCGGTCGGCTGCCGTACCGAACTCGTAGTAGGTGTCGTTCACTTGCCCTCCTCGGTCGCGACCTTGAGCGATCCGTCGGGCCATGCATCCAGTCGTTCGCGCGGCCCGCTTTCAGCTTGCACAACACCACATCATGGTTGAACATTCCACCAAACTTTTGGCGTGGGTACCGGCCGCCCGCGCCTGCACAGGAATAGGTTGAGCGCCATGAGCAATCTCGATCGCCAGGCCGCACTCTCCGTCTGCGGCGGCCGGGGCTTTGTCGTCGCCGACCCGGTGCGTGAACTCCTTGCCCCGCGTCACGTCCAGCTCGGCGAGTCCACCGAGGTGCGCAGGCTGCTGCCCAACCTCGGCCGCCGGATGGTCGGAGCCTGGGCCTTCGTCGATCACTACGGCCCCGACGACATCGCCGACGAACCCGGGATGCAGGTACCGCCCCATCCCCACATGGGCCTGCAGACGGTCAGCTGGCTCCACGACGGCGAGGTGCTTCACCGCGACAGCCTGGGGAGCCTGCAGACGATCCGCCCGCGCGAGCTGGGACTGATGACTTCCGGCAGGGCCATCAGCCACTCTGAGGAGAGCCCGAAGCCGCACGCTCGTTTTCTGCACGGTGCTCAGCTCTGGGTTGCGCTGCCCGACGCTCACCGCCAGGTCGAGCCGCACTTCCAGCATCACACCGACCTGCCGACCGTCACCGCCCCCGGCCTCACCGCCACGGTGATCCTCGGCGAGCTGGACGGCGCCATCTCGCCCGGCACCGCCTACACCCCGATCGTCGGCGCCGACATCGCCCTGACCCGTGGCGCCGAGGCGCGCCTGCCGCTCGATCCGGACTTCGAGTACGCCGTGCTGTCCATGTCCGGCGAGGCGGAGGTCGACGGCGTGCCCCTGCTGCCCGGATCGATGCTCTACCTCGGCTGCGGCCGCACCGAACTCCCGCTGCGCGCCGACTCCGACACGGGGCTGATGCTCCTTGGGGGCGAGCCCTTCGAGGAGGAGATCGTCATGTGGTGGAATTTCGTCGGCCGTACGAGCGAGGAGATCGCCCAGGCTCGCGAGGACTGGATGAGCAGTTCCCGCTTCGGCGAGGTGAAGGGCTACCAGGGAGGTCCGCTGTCCGCCCCCGAACTCCCTCCTGTGCCCCTCAAGCCCCGGGGGCGTGTGCGCTGACCCGCGGGGACAGTCCTGCCGCCCTCGCTGATCCGGATCCCGCGCAAGTGGCTGCGCCGGATCTGTGGCCAGGACCGCCTTTGTCCTCGCCCGCAGCCCGCTCCACGGCATGGTTCGGCCGTCACGGCGCTGACGGGCGAACTGCGGAAGTGGCCGCCGAGGTCAGGGGCGTGCGTCGAGACCGCGTGTGAGCATCGGGCGTTCCAGGGCGAAGCGCGTGTACGCATCGGCGGCCAGCAGGATGCGCTCTGCGGTTCACGGGTCTGTCGTACGTGTCACCTCTCGGTCTGCTGCCAGAAGGAGGTGAGCGCCGTGACGGGGTCGGGGTCGGCCGGCGCTGCTGGCCACCAGTCGCCGTCGTCATGCTGGAGGTAGGGGTACCAGCGGGTGTCGGGGCCCAGGCGCAGCTGGATGCGGTGGTCGGTGAGGGTGAGGCGGTTGCGCCAGGCCCTGAGGGCGACCGGGGTGGTGGTCATTTCGGTGAGGGCCTCGGTCAGGGCGGTGCGGGCGGCTGTCATCGCCGTCGGGTCGGGGGCGTGGGGGCGTTCGGCGACGGTGATACCGGTTGGGCCGCCATACCGCCAGGCGTGGGTGAGGCGGGTGAATGCGGTCGGCTTGGCATCGGTGTTCTGGATGAGGCGGTGGAACCACTCGGGGCCGCAGTTGCTCGCGGCGATCCGTGCCGCGTCCTCATGTTGGGACACATGCAGGCTGGTGGTGTCGCCCGTGAGCAGTCGTGCGGCGCGTGCGGCGGCGTCCGCCATGAGGCGTTCCAGGTCCGTGGTCGACAGACCGGTGCTGAGTGGCGGGGCGGCGGGTAGTGCGGCGGTGTGGGGGGCCGGCTCCGGGAGTTCGGGAACGGGCGGAGTGTGTTCGGCCAGGGTGGCCCAAGCTGCGTAGGCGCCGGCGGCCGGGAGGCCGGATGGGGCCGGTGGGGTGGAGGTCGCCTGGGCGGCCGTACGGCGTGTGCGCAGCTGGGCGAGGACCTCTTCCCGTCCGCGGCCGCGCAGGGCGAACACTACGAAGGGGTCGGCGTCGATGGTGGAGGCGATGGTGTAGCAGAGCGCGGCGGCGTGTTTGCAGGGGTAGCCCCAGTCGGGGCAGGAGCATTCGGGGTCGAGTTCGGTGGGCTGCGGGAGCAGGGGGACATCGGCGTGTCGGGCATCGTCCACAAGTTCGGCGGGCATCTCGCCGTCGAGGAGGGCGGCGAGATGCCCGGCTCGGGCCGCGATGGTGTCGAGGAGGGTGTCCCACTGGATGTCGGTGAGGACGGGCAGGTGGACGGCGGAGCGGTAGGGGCGGGGGCGACTGCCCTGGACGGCGGCCTTGACTTGGCCGGGGGCGATGATGACGGGGCCGACCATGCCCTGGCGGGCGTAGGTGCGTCCGCGGGACAGGCGCCCCGAGTCCAGGGTGGAGTCCTCCAGGGCCGTCACCCATGCCTGGCCCCACCAGGTCGCGGCGAAGGCACGCCTGCCGCGGGTGGGGGCGCGGCGCGGGCCGGGGATCGGGGGGCTCATGACTGCCTTCCCAGAGCGACGAGTTCGGCGAGATCGGCGTCGGACAGTTCGGTCAGAGCGGCCTCACCGGAGCCGACCACGGCGTCGGCCAGCGCGCGCTTGGATTCGAGAAGCCTCGCCACCTTGTCCTCCACGGTCCCCTCCGCGAGGAGTTTGTGGACCTGTACGGGCTTGTCCTGGCCGATGCGATAGGCGCGGTCGGTGGCTTGGTCCTCGACCGCCGGGTTCCACCAGCGGTCGTAGTGCACGACGTGGGTGGCGCGGGTGAGGTTGAGGCCGGTGCCCGCGGCCTTCAGGGAGAGCAGGAACACCGGCACCTCGCCGCGCTGGAAGCGATCCACCATCTCCTCGCGCGCGGTGACGGGGGTGCCGCCGTGCAGGAAGAGGGTGGGGACGCCTCGTTCCGCGAGGTGCTTCTCCAGCAGGGTCGCCATCTGTTTGTACTGTGTGAAGACCAGCACCGACTCGCCTTCGGCGGTGATGGTGTCGATCAGTTCGTCGAGCAGGTCGAGCTTGCCGGATCGGCCGTGCAACGGTGTGGACTGGCGCAGGTACTGGGCGGGGTGGTTGCAGATCTGCTTCAGCGCGGTGAGGAGCTTCAGGATCAGGCCGCGGCGGGCGATGCCCTCGGCTTCGGCGATCTTCGCCATGGTTTCGCGGACCACCGCCTCGTACAGACTTGCCTGCTCGGCGGTCAGTGGTACGACACGGTCGGTTTCGGTCTTGGCGGGCAGTTCGGGCGCGATGCCCGGGTCGGACTTCCTGCGGCGCAGCAGGAACGGGCGGACGAGACGGGACAGCCGTTCGGCGGCCCGCGGGTCCTCGCCCGACTCGATCGCTCGGGCGTGCCGGTCGCGGAAAACCGTGAGCGGGCCGAGGAGTCCGGGGGTGGTCCAGTCGAGGAGCGCCCACAGTTCGGAGAGGTTGTTCTCCACGGGGGTGCCGGTGAGGGCGACGCGGGCGCGGGCGGGCAGGGCGCGCAGCTCGCGGGCGGTGACGGCGTAGGGGTTCTTGACGTGCTGGGCCTCGTCGGCGGCGATCAGCGACCAGGCGTTGTCGGTGAGGGTCTCCCGGTCGCGGCGCAGGACGCCGTAGGTGACCAGGACGATCTCGTCGTCGGCGAGGTCCTTCAGGTGGCGGTCGCCACCGTGGTAGCGGCGCACGGGGATGGATGGTGCGAACCTGGTCGCCTCGCGCTGCCAGTTGCCGAGCAGGGAGGCGGGGCAGACGACGAGCGTGGGGCCGGCGGTGGCGGGGTCGGTCTGGCGGTGCAGATGCAGGGCGAGCAGGGTGATGGTCTTGCCCAGGCCCATGTCGTCGGCGAGACAGCCGCCGAGGCCGAGCTCGCACATCTCGGCCAGCCAGGCGAGGCCCCGCTTCTGGTAGTCGCGCAAGGTGGCTTTGAGCGCGGCGGGCTGGGCGGTGGGGGTGCGGGATTCGGGGTCGCGGATACGGGCGACGAGGTCGGCGAGCGGTCCGACCGGTGCGCAGCGAAGAGTCTCCCCGTCCCGCTCCACCTCGCCGGTCAGCGCGGCGCCCAGTGCCTCCATGGGAGTGAGCGGTTCCATCCTGCGGCGCCTGGCGCGGGCCACCAGCTTCGGGTCGGCGACCACCCACTGGTCGCGCAGCCGGACGAGGGGGCGGCGAGCCTCGGCGAGGGCGTCCATCTCGGTGTCGGTGAGCGGGTCGCCGCCGAGCGAGAGCTGCCAGCGGAAGTCGAGGAGGGTGTCGGCGTCGAGCGTGCCGGCCGCGCTGGAGCCAGGCGCGGTGCGATGCCCGATCTCCGCGGTCGCGGTGAGTGCCTTGACCAGCTCGCGTGGCCAGTGCACGTCGATACCGGCGGCGCGCAGTGTGTCGGTGGCGTCGCCCAGCAGGTCG
Source organism: Streptomyces sp. NPDC048411 (assembly GCF_040704695.1). Lineage (NCBI taxonomy): Bacteria > Bacillati > Actinomycetota > Actinomycetes > Kitasatosporales > Streptomycetaceae > Streptomyces > Streptomyces sp. NPDC048411. The sequence continues at coordinate 56,040 of NZ_JBEZKL010000039.1, read as the reverse complement.
AGGGCCTCGTCGTCGGTCAGCCGCAGCTGGTCCGGAGCCGCGTCCTTCAGCAGCCGGTCGAGCGGTGACCAGACGCGGGCGCCGCGGCGCAGCGCGAGCAGCGTCTCGGTCTCGGCGCGCGGGCCGAGCAGCCGCTCCACTTCGGCCGGTTCGGTCCACAGCCGTGCGGCCTCCACGACGAGGGCCGGATCCGCCGCGGTGTGCAACTGCAGGACGGCCCGGAACTGCCGACGTCGCCCCTCGGGTACGTCGACCCGCAGCGAGACCCTGACGTCGGCGGTGAACGCGGCGGCGGTCTCCTCGGCCCACTCACGCAGGGCGGGCACGGCACGCGTCTCGCGCCAGGCGTACGGCAGGGCTCCCACGGCGAGCGCAGCGGCGGGGGTGCGGACCAGTTCGTCGGCGACCGCGTCGCAGAACTGGCGTACCAGCGCGGCTGGTTCGGCGATCCGCAGTGGTGTGGGCCCGGGCTCGGGCAGGCAGTGGGCGTGGGGCGGGAAGGCGGCGGCGAGGGCGTCCAGAGTCTGCCGCTGGGCGGCGGTGAAGGGGCCCGCCTGCCAGGTGTCGTAGCCGGCGGGGGTGAGGGCCGGGTGGAGGCGGCCGTCGGCGAGCAGCCGGAGCGCGAAGCGGCAGGCGGCCTGCCAGGCGGTGGCGGAGGGATGCGGCGGCTGTGCCCCGGACAGCGCGGCAACGGCGAGGGCGACGGGCAGCGCGTAACCCTCCACCCTGCGCCGCCTGACTGAGCGGCCGTGCGGCAGCACGAGCTCCGCGGCCTCGGTCTCGACGCCCGTGGGTGCGATGCCCTCGGCGGCGGCTGCTCCGGCGGGCTGCCAGAGCAGCAACCGGCCGAGGCGGGCAGGCTCGCCGGGCAGGAACACCGCCGCCCAGCCGCCGTCGAGCAGACCCCGCACCCAGGCAGCCGACTCCGGTGCGGCCAGTGGTGGCACGCTCCTCGTGCCCGTGTCCTGCTCCCGTACGAGGGCTCGTGTCACTCTCTTTCGCCTCACCGTCGTCCAGGCGGCCTTCGCCGCGCCTTCGTCCACCAGCAGGTTCCGACCCTGCTGTCACCAGCGGGAGTGGGCCTTGTTCGCCGCGGTACGCATGCGTTTGGCCAGCCGCTTGTCGACGGCGCGCAGGCCCTCACCCAGTTCGGCGAGCACGTGGGCGGTGGCTGGGTGCTCCACTCGCCACAGGTCGTCCACCCGCTGTTCGAGCGCCTCCGGTACCGTGTTCCAGTTCTCCAGGAAGCCCCGGGTCAGCTCCTCGCTCTTCTGAGCACCGGCGAGGACCGACAGGCCGTCGATGAGCAGCCACAATCCGGCCTCCTCCGCCCGCGCCGGGTCCATGTGTGCTTCTGCCTCAAGGCGTGCGCCCAGGGTCGTGGTGGCTACCTGGCGGCACCCCTCGACGTCGGAGTCCGCTGCCTTGCGCAGCACGCGCAGTGCCCGCGGGTCGTCGAGGTCGGCCAGCACCAGTTGGGCGACGGCGCGTTTCGCCGCTGCCTCGGAGCCGTCTCCAGCGCATGCGTCGAGCAGCCCAACTGCGGCATCCGCTGCCGAGCGGTGCTCCAGCCACCCTTCGACCTCCCGGCGCATCTCCTCGGGGGAGTAGCCCAGGAGCCCCTGGAGCAGAGCGCCGGCGTCCGCTTCGGCGTACTCACCGAGCAGGGGCGCGGGCACACCGCACTGCATCAGGTAGGCGCGGAGCCCGTAGCGGCCGAGTGGAGTGAGCCGCATGCGGTGTCGGCACTTGCCGTCCCACGACCGGTCCGACGCCGCCGTCGAGCTTCCCGAACCGCCGCCCAGCTCCTGTCCGACCATGGCGAGGAGCGTGCGCAGAGTCTCCTCGGCCGAATCGTCGCTGTCACCGGGCTCGTACTCCACCGCGCCCAGCAGGGCGAGCCCTTTCCCGAGCTCCCGGAAGGACGCCGCGAACAGCGCCTGGAAGAGATCGAACTCCGGCCCGTTCTCGCCCACCTCACGGGCCTTCGCACGCAGGTCCTCGACATCCACCCAGGCGTCGTCCGGGGCGTCGTACAGCAGGCCGACCAGTCCGTCGGCGATCTCGGCCGTCAGCTCGCCCAGCTCACCGTGCCACCCGTCCAGCACCCCCGTCTCACCGATCTCCTCCAGCAGATCGCCCAGCGTGGCGGCCCAGAACTCCAGAAGGTCCGCGTCGGCGAAGCCGGTTGTCGCGCAGCCCCACGCGCGGCCCCCGCTGATCGTGATCATCCCGCCATCCACGGCGAGCCACCACGAATCATTGAGAACGGCCACGTCCTTGGCGCTGCGCAGGGATTTCAACGCACGAGCCCGCGCGACGGCATCGGCATACGGCGAGTCGTCGCCGGCCAGCTTCCACAGCTGGAGCTCCTCGACGGCCTCACGGGCGAGCGCGGGCCGCAGCACCCGGCCGGCGGTGACCTGCCGTCCCTCGCGGCACCAGGCGGTGAGTCGCAGCGCCGCGTCGAAGAGCGGAACACCCCGCACGGCAGCGACAAGGTCCTCCTGCGGAGCCAGGGTCACCGGGCGCAGCACAGGCACATCCTCGGCCGGTCCGCCGACTTCGGCATCGATCGGATCGCCCACCCCGCACTGCCCGCAGGTACACAACGCCACGTTCTCGGCGGTCAGCCGTCGGACACCGCCGCGCCCCGCCCGATCACCGGCGGGCGGCTTCGCTTTTCCGGACACCGTGTCCGGCGTCAACCGGGTCAGCCTCGCGGTGATCCCGTCCCGGTCGAAGGCCGCCGGATCGTAACCGGCCGCCCGCAGCTCGGCGACAAACTCACCGTACGGGCCATCCCCGGCCCCGTCGGGGGCGTCGAGACACTCCAGCACCTCGGCCAGCCCCCACACGCCGCCGATGTCCTCGGCCGGTACATCGGCGCGACGCCCGCCGACGCAGCGCACTGTCCGCTCCGCCCCGACCGGGCGCGGCAGTGTCTTCTCCAGCGTGATGCCGTGTTCCCAGTCATCGCCGAAGTCGTAGACGTAGCGCAGCCGTGTTCCCTCCTCGGCCAGCACGTCGCCGAGCGCGGTGGCGTCCTCGTCGCCGACCCCGCGACCGAAGCCGAGATCGATGTCGGTGAGTCGGGCCGCATCGCCGTACCCCCGGCCGAACTCGTCGGTGAAGAGGTGCAGATGGCCACCGTGCCATCCGAAGGCGACCTGGATGGCATCGTGCAGCGTCCCGAGCGAGGTATCGGACGGCAGCACCAGGCGCCGCCACAGGGGCGGTCTCGTGCCGTGCAGCACAATCTTCAGCTGGAGATCGGACGGGGCCGTCTTCCCGTCTTGCCGCATCTGTTGCTCCACCGTACCGGGGCTACTTGAACGGCCCCATCATGGCGTTGTCGGTGTGCCAGCTCAAACCCGGTTGTGGCGGCCACCGTCCTTTGCCGGGAGGCGAGCTGCGGAGAGGCGTCTTCCCACACGGTGCGACCGACCAGGGTGCGCAGCACCGGCCACATCTGGAGGAGCAGATCCTGGTCGAGGTAGCGGGGCAGGTCGTCGCGCAGGCCCTCGTGCGGGACGGCACGATACAGGCCCATGCGCTGGCGAGGCTTGCTCATCTCGTACGCGGTCATCCCCGACCAGGCGATGTGCAGCGGCAGCTCCACGACCCCCTGGGCCGGGCCGTGCAACTCGTCCAGCGACTCCGGCAGACGCCGCAGAGACTTCTCCTGTAAAGCCGACGTGCTCCGAGAATGACGGCCCCGCCATCGGATCGGTGGCGGGGCCGTCAGCTGCCAGTGCGGGCCGGGCCCCGGCCCGCACGAGCGTGAGATCAGGTGCAGGTCGGGTCGGGTTTGAGAGAGAAGTCGGCCGCCGTCGCCTCGCGCGGCTCAACCTCGGCCGATGCGGTCTGCGACGCCCAGCCGTCCTTGGACGCGGTCACCGTGAGCGGGTTGCTTCTGACGTCGAGCCAGAGCGAGTAATGACCGTTCTGGTCGGTCTTCAGCGTGTAGTTCGCCGTCTTCTTCGAGGTGATCTGCACGGTTGCTCCGGCCAGCGGCGTCGGCGTTCCGGTGCAGTCGGTTCCGGTGACCGTCCCGGTGATCTTCCCCCAGGTCTTGGGCGGGTTCACCACGAACGTCACCGGCACCGGCGCGATCCCGTACGGGGTCTTCGCGCTGATCAGGAGCTGCGCGGTGAACGTACCGGGTTGGGTGATCTCGGCGAGGTTCGCGTCGAAGCTCACGGTGACGTCAACGCTCTCGCCCGGCTGAAGCGTCACGTCGGTCTTGTCCTCCGACAGCCAGGGGACATCGGTGGTGTCAGCGCACTGGTCGAAGCCGGGCAGCAGCTCCGAGGTCGTAAAGGCGACAAAGCTTCCGGTGCTACCTCCGATCTTATAGAAGCCGCAGGCGGAGCCACCACGGTAGAAAGTGCGGCTGGAGTTGGGCAGTGCGGTCCAGGTGTTGGAACCCGGGTCGTAGGCGGAGCCCTTGTTGGTGAGCGTCCTGGAGCCGTTGGTCACGCCGCCGGACACGAGGAGCTTCCCGTTTGCCGCTGAGTAGCCCATCCCCCACACGTCGGTCGGCAGGTCGGCGATGGGAGTCCAGCTGTCGGCCGCCCGGTCGTAGCTGTAGGCGTGCTCGGTGGTGGTACTTCCCGACAACCCGCCCGCGCAGTACAGCTTGTTCGCGATGGCGCCGCAGCCGAGCCAGGAGATCGACTCCGGGTAGGCCTTGCTCGAACTCCAGGAGTTCGTGGCCGGGTCGTACACCTGCACGTCCGTCGTGCCACAGGCGGACGCGCAGCCGCCGACGATGTAGATCTTGCTGCCCAGCACGGTCACGGCGGCGCCGGCATACGGCTTCGGGTTGTCGGCGCCGGTGGACCAGGCGCCGGTCAGCGGGTCGTAAATCTCGGTCTTGGCCACCGGATTCCCGTTCGCGCCCCAGCCGCCGAAGACGTAGAGCTTGCCGCCGTAGGAGGCCGCCTGCGGCGCTTCCCTGGCGACGCTCAGGTTCGGCAGGGCACTCCACCCCTGGGCGCCTGGATGGTAGACGTATGCCTTGCTGAGGATATGCGTGCCGTCGGCTCCGGCGACTGAGTAGACCTTGCCGTCGATGGTCGCCACGGCGTTGTCCATGATCGGGACGGGGTAGTCGGGCACCGTCGTCCACGGTGCCTCGTGCGGCGTCGCCGAGGGCTTGGCGGTCGCCTTCCGCGTGGTCTTGCCGGGCCGAACCCGCAGGGGGCTGTAGTTTCCCTTCACCTCCTGCAGCGGAGCGCCCTGCTGTGCCGCGGCGGGCTGGTAGACGCCCGGCAGCTCATCGATTTTGGCGGTCACCGGGGCTGTTCCGGTGTTCTTCAAGGTCAGGGTGGAGCTGCCCTGGCCCTTCCAGGGGACCGTCTTGCTGAGCTTGGCCGGGCTGACCGCGATCCGGGGTGCGGGCAGGGCGAACGTGCCGTCAGTTGCGTGGTTCGGGGCCGCGTTGACGGTGATGTCCTGTGCGACGTAGTAGTTCCCCACCGTGGCCGAGAACGTGTGCTCCCCGGTGAGCGAGGAGAACATCCAGTAGAAGCCGTCGCCCAGCTTCGGGTCGTTCGGCGTCGCCGCCGAGGTCGTCTTCTCCGCGGGCTTGTCAGCCGAGGTCACCAAGGCGCCGTTGAGCCCGGCCCCGGTGTTCTTGTCCGTCACCTGGCCGACGACCAGGGAGCCGTCCACCGGGTCGCACGTGCGGTCGCCGATGAAGACGTCGTCGACCTGCCACCACCACCCCCACTTGGCGGTGAGGTGGAACCGTACCTGGACGTTGGCCTTGCCGGCGGCCTGGGACAGGTCCACGACCTCGGTCCGCGGCCCCCGGGCGCTGTCCTTGGTGTGGTGCCAGGCGTTGGTCCACGTCTGGCCGCCGTCGACGCTGAAGTCGACGTCCCCGGTCTGGCCGAACGCGAAGCCGTTGTAGTCGGTGTGGAAGATCAGGGACGGGTGCGTTCGCTGGCTGAAGTCCATAACTGGGCTGATCAGCGACGTGTCCTGGGTCTTTCCGTAACCGTAGTAGCTGCTGTCGACGGTGGCGAAGCCGCGGGACCCACCGGTCCTGTTGCCGCGCCTGCCGAGGTCGCTGAACACCCAGGTCTGGCCGTTGCCCACATTGTCGTCGACGGTCCAGCCGGACGGCGCGGTGTCGCCGTCGAACGGCTCGGTGGGGCCGGCGTAGCGGTAGCCGTATCCGGCCGCGCTGCAGGTCGCCGCGTCGACCGATGCATTGACGTCATGCGTCACATCCGCCGAACCCACCTGAACATCCTGAGAATCCTGCTTGTAGCCCGGATACAACGGGTCGACCTGCAGGGTGTACCTGTTCCCGGCGGGCAGGCTCAGGGTGTACTTCCCCGTCTTGGGGTCGGTGTAGGCGACCGCCGTCGGCTCGTCCTTGACCCGCACGGTCGCGTACAGCGGCCAACCCTGACCGGAATCGTCATGGACCGTGCCGATGACATTGACACGCGGCTTCGCGGTCAGCGCGAAGTCTTCGGTCACCGTCTGCCCGTCAGCGATCGAGACACCCGGCACGGTCTTGCCGGCGTACCCGAACTTGCTCGCGCTGACGTCATACGTTCCCGGTGGCACGGTCAGGGCGAAGCGCCCCTGCCCGTCCGTCATCGCCGTGACGTCACCCACGGTGACCTTGGCCGCCGCCAGCGGAGCCGTGCCGTCGGTGACGGTGCCCGTGACAGTGCCTTGCGGCCCGGAACGGAACGCGGCGAGCCCGTTCGGAGTGCCGAGGCCGGTCGGCCCGTCATAGCCCGGCCCCGCAGCGCACAGGTAGCCGGCAGGCCAGCAGCTGCCGTTGCTTCCGGACGTCACATCGTTGAGCGCGGACGGCTGGGCATACGGGTAGGAGTTCGGGGCCGAACCCGTCGCCGGTGTCCCGGCCAGCGCGTAGGCCGAGGCGATGATCGGGGCGGACGCGCTGGTGCCGCCGAAGACCTGCCAGCCGCCGTGGTAGACCGCGACACCGGTGTTCGGGTCTGCCACCGCGGACACATCGGCGACCGCACGGCGCGCGCAGCCGGTGTCCTTCTGGAACGACGGCTTGGTCGCATACTCCGAGCAGCCACTGCCCGCACCCCTCCACGCCGCCTCGGTCCAACCGCGGCTGGTGGAGGCGTTCTTGACCAGCGAGGTGCCACCGACCGCCGTCACATGCGGCGACGAGGACGGATACGAGACGCCGTAACCGAAGTCACCGGTGCTGACGGTGATGGCGACGCCGGGATGGTTGAAGTAGGCATCGTCGGCCTGGGTTTGATCGGAACCCTCGCGGCCGCCGTAGCTGTTGGAGACGAACTTGGCGCCCTGGGCCACCGCTTGGTTCACGGCCGTACCGAGGTTGTCCACGTTGCTGTCGTCGGCCTCGACCAGCAGGATCTTGCAGGTCGGACATATCGCGCTGACCATGTCGACGTCGAGTGCGATCTCCGCGGCCCACCCGGAGTCCGGTGGCGGAAAGTTCGTGCCGCCGCGCTGGTCGATCTTCTTGAAGCAGCCGTTGGCCGTGGTGCACGGCGGCAGCCCGTACTGCTGACGGTAGACGGCCAGGTCCGCCTCGGCGCTCGGGTTGTCGAACGCATCCACGATCGCGACCGTCTCAGTGGATCCGCCAGAGGGCAGGTTGTACGCGCTCTGCAGGTCGGCCGGGCCGAAACCGGCGGGAGCGGCCTCAGCCTGGAGACCCTTCGTCGCGACGATATCGGTGCGGACCATGGCGAGACAGGACATCTCGCCGGCTTTTGACGGTGTGGCACACACCTGATTGGTGGGGTGCTGGCCAGGCGAGGTGGCGTCGGCGGCTTTTGTGGTCGGGACAGGGTTCTTGGCGGAGGCGGCGGCGGAGGTCGCGGCCGGCACAGTGATCACCGTGAGTGCGGCGACGGCGAGCGCCACGATCAGCGTGCAGACACGTCCGACCATTGTGGCCAACGCGAACGGACGCGACATGCGGCGGAATGGTCGCACGGAGGGGGGATGAGACACGTACAGCTCTCCTCTGGGTACATGCAAACCAAAATCGTGAATTCCTAAGCAGGCGGATCTCGGTCAGTCGTACTTGTGCAGCTGCGACTTGTTTCCGCTTCCCGGCGTGCTTTGGTACCGACTGGTGTCCGTGATCAGGGGGAGCTTGAGGCCTTGCTCGGGCTCTTTCGGTCGGATGGTGTTTGCTGCGATCACGTCGGGCAGCGCACCGGGACTCTTCCACTGCGCCGCGATGGCGACTAGGGGCTGCGGATGGCGGAATTCGACATGGCGGTCATCCGCCAAGCACGAGGGCTAAGTTCGGCGCCACACTCTGGGGGTCGCGCCCTGGGCGTGGACATTGGTGCGCAGCAGGCGGCCACGGAGGAGTTGATCCCCCGCCATATGAGCATTCGCGAAAGGGCGGTGCTTTCTGCCGAAGCGTGACGATGTCCATATGGAAAAGACACGGCAGCTGTATTTCTTGATCGTTGATGCGTGCGTGCTGGTCAGGATGTTGCGAGGGTGCCCGTGGGTAAGGGAACGGCCACCGTGATCATGAACGTTTGTGACGACGATCAAGGAACAGGTGACCGTGGAGGCTGCGATAGCCCAGCAGGCGTGGACGGCGGCGCTCGGGGCGGCGATGGGCGAGATCGCGGACTGCTTTCCGCGCCGGGAACCGCTGCTGGTGGCACGGGAGATGACCCAGGCGATGCTGATGGAGCTGGACACCCGCAACTGCTGGACGCTCGCCGAGGCTTTTGACCACTATGGCCCGCACCGCCTGCAGCACTTCCTCTCACGCTCCGGCTTCGACCACGATGTGGCCCGTGACCGGCTCGCCGCCTGGACTGCGGGTGAACTGGCCGACGAGAACGTGGTGTTGATCGTGAATGAGGCCGGCGATGCGAGGCACACGTATCTGGTCGTCCGCCGCCACCGCTACACCGGCGAACTCTCCTTCTACCGCTGCTACTCCGCCCCGTCCGTCACACTGGCGACCCTGATCGACGTGATCACCCGCCGCTGGAAGATCGAAGATGAATTCCAGCTCGCAAAGGGCGCCTGCGGCGACTGGGATGGATGACCGATCGGTGACCGGGCCGGAGCCGGGACGGCGGGCGATCGCGCCGGAGGTGGCGGTGTTCCTCGGCGTCGGGGCGCTCAGAGCCAGCCGCGACGGCCGGCCTGGACGCCGAGCTGGAAGCGGGTCTGCGCGCCCAGGACTTCTTGGAGACGGGCGATGCGGCGCGCCACCGTCCGTTCGCTGACGCCGATTTCGCGGGCGATGGACTCGTCGGTGAGTCCGCCGCTGAGGTAGGTGAGGAGCTGCCGGGTGTCGTCGGTGGGGGCGTCGCCGACGTCGTCCACGGACTCGTCGCCGGCGGGCAGCGGAACGGCCATCTGCCAGTACGACTCGAACACGCCGATGAGGCCGTCGAGCAGGGGCGATTGCTCCACGGCGATGTAATGGCGCCGCTGGGGGGCGTGCGCGGGTGGGGAGACGAGGGCGAGGCGGTCGTCACAGACCTTCAGGTTCAGCGCGACATTGGGAAAGACGCGGGCGCGTTCACCGAGGTTGACGCAGGTCTGGATGATCTCCCGGCCTATCGGGTCACGCAATGACTGGGCGCCGTAGACCACTGAGTACACGACGCCGCGCGCGAGTGCCTCCAGACTGCCGGGCGCCACTTCCAGGGGCGCGGTGCGGCGGGAGGGGCCGATGGACAGGGCGCGGATCTGGTGCACCGCCTCGTCCTGGATGCGCCGCTGAAGCGCCTTACGGGCCTCCTCCGTCTTGACGATTTCGATGTATCCGGGGCCTTCGGGGTGGTGGTCGCGCCAGAACCGGGAGAGTTCGTCGGCGCTGTCGCGCAGAGCGCCGAGTTCCTTGGCGCGGATCTCCGAGAGGGCGTCGAGCGCGGCGCGCGGGGGGCGGGCGACAAGCCGCTCGCCGTCCGGTTCCACCAGGCCCAGGACTGTCAGTTCGCCGGCTGCCGCGCCGATGGCGTCCGGGGTCACCCGCAGGATGCTCGCCAGCTCGGCCGGCGTTGTCGGGCCGCGCTGGACGAGCGCGAGATAGGTGTCCTCAGCGGTCGCGGTGAGCCCGATGGACCGAAGTGGATGCATATCCCAATCATTGCACCGATCCACTCCATGTCGAGATCGTGTCCACGTGGTGACCACCGTCGGGTGGGGCGTTGCCCGGAGTGACGATTGATCAGGTGAGAGATGGTCACATCGAGCGTTCGCATAGGCGCAGGGAGTGTGTCAGGTTCCTGCCATGCCGGATTCGGACAGTGCAGACGGCTTTCTCTCGAAGTGGTTCTCCACACACTCTGGCCCACGGCATGGCCGACCGCCTCTCCCGCCCCACAAGGGAAACAGGCGCGTCGGCTCCGGCACACTCACGAGGAGTTCTTGTGAAGAAGACGCTCGCCTGGGCCGTCACCGCTGTCACCGCTGCCACCTGCGCCCTCGGCGCCACCCTGCCGGCAGCGGCAGCGGACGACATGACGGCCACCGCCGCCACGTCCCCTGGCTCCGGGATCGACACCTCGCTCGAGGCGCATCAGCAGGAACTCATCGACAAGATCATGGCCGCGCTGCCGGCCGATTGGCAGGAGCGCGCCGACGCCGCCGCCGCCGAGTTCGGCATGGGCGACACCCCGTGGGCGGAAATCCGCAACAACGCCATCAACCCGGGCGACTACCAGTGCCAGGACACGGCGCTGTCGACCTACGCGAGCGATCTGGTCAAGGACGTCAAATTTCGGCCCATACTCTCGGCCTTCAGTCAGCTCAGGGTGTGGGATATCCCCGCGTTCGACGCGATGCTGAACGATAGCGATCCGAAGTCCCAGACCTTCGGCGTCAATGGCGAATACACCAACGAGCTGACACACGAAGGGAGGGACCTCAAGAAGTTCTGGGACATCCCCTCCGAGGACATCCAGATCAAGGCGATGCACAGCGCCGAGGTCCTCAACTCCCCGGAACGAATGGCCCGCGTCCTTCAGACGTGGATACCGGTAGGCCCGATCGAGGGCAAACTCACCGTGGCCCGGTGGGTCATCGAGCTCATGCGCTCGGAGCCCGCCTTCCAGGACGGCGCCAACCCGATCTTCACCTTCAACGCGATCGCCTACACCGACAGGTACAGGCAGCGTCCGTACGGCGTCTCCGACCACATCGTCATGGGCGACGGCATCCTGCAGGGTATGGAGGCCGTGGGCCTGGGCGACACCGCCCCGCGCGGCATCCTCGCCCACGAGTTCAGCCACCATGTTCAGTTCGCGGACAACCTGTTCAACAGCACACTGCCCGCACCGGAGGCCACCCGCCGCACCGAGCTGATGGCGGACGCGTTCGGCACGTACTTCCTCACCCACTCGCGCGGCGAGGCCCTCAACACCAAGCGGGTGCTGGACTCCGAGGAGTCCTTCTATCAGGCAGGCGACTGCAACTTCCGCAGCGGCGGCCACCACGGCACGCCCAACCAGCGCCTCGCGGCCTCCTCGTGGGGCGCGAGCGTGGCCGATGACGCCGCCAACCAGGGCCATATCCTGCCCTCGCTGAAGCTCGACGAGCTGTTCGAGGCGAAGCTTCCGGACATCGTGAAGCCGGACGCGACGAACTGAGGACGTCACCCCGGGTGCACGGCCCGGTGCCGGTGCGCGGCCATGGGGCCGCGCACCGGCCGCTCCATGGCCGCGCACCCGGGCCGCCGGCGTGCGTGTCCACCACGACGAGACGCCCTACGCATGGTCGCCGATCCGGACGCGGCGTCGCGGAGCCGGATCAGCGCGCACACCCACATGAACCACTCTCGCTTCCTGCACGACCGCGGCGGGTCCTTCGCCGTTACTGCCAAGGAGCTGGATCCGGGCGGCGGCGAAGGGCGCCTGGTCGCCTCGTCCCCGGGCGGACCCTTCGGAGCGAAACTGGCGACCGTGCAGAAGGGCGACATCGTCGCGGGCGCGGCGATGCAGGTGCTGCTCGCCTCCGTCGGCAGCTTCACCTTCGCACCCACCGCTGAGGCGGGCCGGGCCGACGCCGTGGTGACTATTTCGCGTACCCGCTCGGCGCGTCGGGCCGGTAGGCGGCCTGGTTGACCGATGTCACCCGAGACGCGCTCAGCGAGCCGGCGTGACCAGCCCCATCTCATAGGCGGTGATCACGAGCTGAACCCGGTCCCGGGCGCCCAGTTTGGCGAACAGCCGTGACACGTGCGACTTGGCAGTGGCCACCGTGATGAAGAGATCCTCCGCGATCTCGGTGTTCGACCGGCCGCGTCCGACCAGGGTCAGCACTTCCCTTTCCCGCTCGGTGATGCCCTCGACCGGCCGTGGGGAGCGCTCCAGGGCGGCCCCGGGGCGCCCGACGAAGTCCGCGATCAGACGGCGCGTCACACCCGGCGCGATCAGTGCGTCGCCGGCCGCGACCACGCGGATCGCCGCAAGGATGTCGTCCAGTGCCATGTCCTTGACCACGAAACCGCTCGCGCCGGCCCGGAGCGCGCCGTAGACGTGGTCATCCTCGTCGAAGGTGGTCAGGATGAGGACGCGGGTCGTTGCCGGACCGGCCGTGATCAGGCGAGTGGCCTCGATCCCGTCCATGCCAGGCATCCGGATGTCCATCACCACGACGTCGGGGCTGACATCCCTGACCAGTTGGACGGCCTCGGCGCCGGTGGCGGCCTCACCGACGACCTCCAGGTCGGGGTGATCGGCCATGATCACGCGCAGTCCGGACCGCACCAAGGGCTGGTCGTCGGCGAGCACGACCCGGACGGTCATCGGGCCTCCACCGGAACTCCGACGGGATCGGGCAGCGGCAGCCGCGCTGCCACCCGGAAGCCGCCCTCGGGACGCGGCCCGGCGCTGAGGTGCCCATGCAGCAGGCCGACCCGCTCCCGCATGCCCACGATGCCGAAGCCATGGGCCGAGCCTCTATCGGTGACGCGGCGCCCGTCGTCGACGACCTCCACGGAAAGCTCCTCGTCCCCGTAGTCGATGGCCACCCGACAACGCCCGGTGCCCGCGTGGCGGACCACGTTGGTCAGCGCCTCCTGCACGATACGGTAGGCGGACAGGTCGACGTCGGCCGGCAAAGGACGCTGCTCCCCACTGCGGCGCACGTCGACACGTACCCCCGCGTCCGCGGTCGCCGCCGCCAGCCGTTCGATGTCCGCCAGACCCGGCGAGGGCGCAAGCGGCGCGTGCCGCGAGGCCGCCGCGCCGAGGTCGGCCTGACGGAGCGCCACCAGCGTGCGTCGAATGTCGGAGATGGAGAACACCGCCGACCAACTCGTCGTCATCGGCCGGGGCAGGCTCATCGCAGCCGAGTCGGTACGGGACTTCGCGGCCCGCAGCACCCGCTTCACCGTCGTGGTGCGCACACCGCAGGCCGCCGAGCTGGCAGCGGTGCTGACCGCCGCAGGCGCTTCGGTCGAGCCGGAAGGCTCGGCAGGCGCCGAGAAGCTCGCCGTGACCGGGCTTCCGGCGGACCGGATCGGAGCACTTGCCTTCGACCACCAGATCATGCTGCACGAGCTGTTCACCCGAACCGCCTCACTGGAGGATGCCTTCATGGAACTCACCGCCGACAGCGTCGAATATCTGGCAGGACAGCCCCGATGACCCCACTCGCCTCCGCCCCCATCACCACCTCGACTGCGCCCGTCGCCGAGCCGCCCGCCCGCTTCCGCGACCTGCTCGCCTCCGAGTGGATCAAGATGCGGTCCCTGCGCTCCACCCCGTGGACGATCGCACTCACCACCCTGTTCGTCATTGGGTCCGCCGCCGCAGCCGCGCTGGCGGACTACAACAACCTCGCGGGCCTCAGCCCGAGCACGCGGCAGCCCCCTGACTTCCTGCCCTTCGACGCCTATCCGACGGCCGGCTACTGGACGCTGATGCTCGTCGCCGGCAGCATCGGCGCCATCACCGTCGTGAGCGAGTACAGCAGCGGCCTGATCCGCACCACCACCGTGGCCGTCCCTGCCCGCGGTTCGGTGGTGCTGGCCAAGGCGGTCGTCGTCGCCGCGCTCTGGACCGCGGTCGGCACGGCCATCTCCACCGGTTCCTTCCTGGTCTCTCAGGCCATCCTGAACGGGCGGCACGCCGGGGTCCCGATCACCCACCCCGGGGTGCTCAGGGCGCTGCTGGCACCGGTCTGCGCACTGATCGGCCTGGGCCTCGGCGTCCTGATCCGGCACAGCGCCGCGACCATGGTCACCAGCGCCTTCACGCTGCTGATGCTGCCGACGCTCTTCTCACAGAGCAAGCACTGGTCCGCCGACATCAACCACGCGATGGTCATCAGCGCCTGGAGGCGCCTGGTCCAGAACTGGGGGCCGTCGCCCGACTCGCACATGTTCACCGCCACGGTCCCCGGATCCTGGATCGTGTACGCGCTCTGGCCGCTCGTCGCGGTCGTGCTCGCGGTGGTCGTCGTGCGACGCCGCGACGTGTGAACGTGCCTCCGGGGAGCGGATATCGCGCCCCGAGGCACATGCCAGGGCGAGGCTCCGGAAGCTTGTCGCAGCCTCGATGAGGGCGGTGATCCTGTCCGCCTGGATCACAAGGCGGGTACTGCTGCCGGGGATCACGACGCTGACCCGGCTGGTGGCCGAGACCCACGCCCAGAAAATGGCCGAGCTGCACCGGACGTCGGACGCCGCGGTGCCGGACGACCTGCGGCAGGCGATGCGTGAGCTGCTGAAGGTGCCGCCCGGGAGGCGGGTGTCGGAACTGGAGCGGCTACGGACCGCGCCGATGAGGGTGTCGGGGACGGCGATGCGCAAGGCCCTCAACCGGCCCAAGAGATCCGTGGCCTGGGCGCCGGCCAGGTGGACACCGGCGAGGTGTCGGCTGCCCGCATGGCCGCGCTGGCCCGGTACGGGATGGCCTCGAAGGCACCGACACTGAGGTATCTGCAAGAGACCAGGAAGACCGCGACGATGCTGGCCACCGTACGGCACCTGGAAACCGCCTTGGTGGACGACGCCCTGGACCTGCTGGACGTCTTGATGGGCTCTCGGCTGCTGGCCCGGGCTGAGCGCCGACTACGGGCCCTTGCAGGTCGCCTCTCGGCACACGGTTCGCCTGGACCGGATCCGCGCGCACTGGGGCGACATGCTGCGCGTAGCCGGCTCCCTGATCCTGGGTGAGGTCCGCGGGCACGATCTGATCCGCATGCTGTCCCGGGACGGGCGCCCGACCGGGCTGGGCGACGCCTTCGCCCACTACGGGCGGATCTTCAAGATCCTGCACCTGCTGCAGTTCATCTCCGACGACGGCTACCGCCGCATGATCGGCAAGCAGCTGAATATCACCGAGGCCCGCCACCGCTTGGCCCGGCGAATCTTCTTCGGCCGGCGCGGCGAGCTGCGGCAGAACTACCACGAGGGCATGGAAGACCAGCTCGGCGCGCTCGGCCTGGCCCTGAACGCCGTGGTGCTGTCGAGCAGCCTCTACCTCGACCGCGCGGCCAAGCAGCTCGCCGCCGACGGCTTCCCCGTCGCCGACGACCTGCTGGCCCGCTTGTCCCCCTGCAGTTCGACCACACCAACTTCCTCGGCCGCTACGCGTTCTTCCGGCCTCAGGAGGCCGGCCGCAGGCCGCTGCGTGAACCCTCGATCGGCGAGAAGGACGATGGCGAGGGGTAGGAGCGGCCGATCATACGAGGGAGAAATTGCGCGCGCGGCTGCTTTGAGGAAGGACTGCGCAGCCGCGCAGTCCGACGTTTCACGGGATCGTATCGGGCCGGGGGCGGTCGGAGCCGCCCACGCGGGGCGTGCGACGCCGAGCGGAGCGGCGGCCCCGACCCCGGCGGCCAGCGCGGCTGCGAGTACCGGCGCACGGGCCGGTGCACGGCACTACGGTGTCGCGAGCGCTTCCGTAGGGGAGAGGCGGGAGGCACGGACGGCCGGGTAGACGCCTGCCAGTCCGCCGATGGCGAAGGTGGCGGCGACGCCTCCGGCCACCGCCCACGGCGGAACGACGGTCGGCCAGCCCTGGTACAGCGCGTATCCGGCGGTGACGGCGGTTCCCAGCAGTGCCCCGCCGGCTCCGCCCAGGCCGGAGAGCAGCAGTGACTCGGCGAGGAACTGGGTGCGGATCTGGCCCCGGGTGGCGCCCAGCGAGCGGCGCAGGCCGATCTCGGCCCGGCGTTCCAGAACCGAGATGACCATGGTGTTGGCCACCCCGACACCGCCGACGAGCAGCGCCACCGCGCCCAGTCCCAGCAACAGGCCGGTGAACGCCTTGCCCGCCGCCTGCTTGGCGGCCAGCGCGTCGGAGGGACGGGAGACCTGCACCTCATTCGGTGCCTCCGGGTTGGCGGTGGCGCCCAGGACCGACTGGACCCCTGTGACGTGCGCATCCGCGGCGCGGGTGTAGATCGTGGTCGCGTGGCCGTCGAAGCCCAGCTCGGTCCTGGCCGCCTGCCAGCCGATCAGAGCCGCGACGTCCAGCTCGGGGGCGAGCGGAACCCGCTGCAGGATGCCGACGACGGTGAACCACCGGCCTCCCACCAGCACCCCGATGCCGGGTCCGGCATGGCTGATCCCGAGACGTTCCGCCGCGGTGGCGCCGAGGACCGTGGCCGGGTAGCGGCTCGTGGCGGCGTTGAGCCAGGTGCCGTCGGCCAGCTTGGCGCCGGTCGTGGAGCGCAGACCGGTGCGGGCCGCGTACGCCGCGATGCCACCCGTCTCGACCTTCGGGATCTTCTCCGTCCGGTAGACCTTGGCATCGGTCAGTCGTCCGATGGCCGACACCGATTCCACCGGGCCGATCCTGCCGACCATCGACTCGGCCGGCAGCGGCAGTTGGGCTTCCCCTCCCGTCAGGGTGTTGCCCGGTGAGACGGTGAGCAGATTGGTGCCCAGCGAGGCCAGCGTATGGTCGAGTTCGGCGCGGGAGGAGGATGAGATCCCGACCACGGCGACCATGGCCGCGATGCCGATGGCGATGCCCAGCGAGGAGAGGAACGCCCGTAGCGGGCGGGTGCGCAGGCCCACCGCGCCGACCTTGGCCACGTCGAGCGACCGCAGTCGGGCCGGCCGCAGTGCTTCCGTGGTCATCGGCCCGCCTCCGAGAGGGCGAACCCGGGCTGTGCGGTGTCGGCGATCACCTGGCCGTCGCGCATCCGCACCTGGCGGGACAGGGACGCGGCGATCTCCTGGTCGTGGGTGATGATGACCACCGTGGTGCCGCCCGCGTGCAGTTCGCGCAGCAGCTCCATCACCCCGGCCCCGGAGGCGGAGTCCAGGGCACCGGTCGGTTCGTCGGCGAGCAGCAGGGACGGGTCACCGGCGACGGCTCGGGCGACCGCGACCCGCTGGCGTTCGCCGCCGGACAGTTCGTGCGGCCGGTGCTCCAGGCGGTGCCCGAGGCCCACCCTGGCCAGTGCCGCCGCGGCGCGGCGGTTCCGCTCGTGGGTCCGCAGCCCTGAGTACAGCAGCCCGTCGGCCACGTTCTTGAGAGCCGAGGTGCCCGCGGCAAGGTGGAACTGCTGGAAGACGAAGCCGATATGGCGGGCGCGCAGTGCGGAGAGCTTGTTCTCCGACAGGGTGCCCACGTCGTATCCGCTGATCTGCACGCTGCCCGAGGTGGGACGGTCCAGGGTGCCCAGCATGTTGAGCATCGTGGACTTGCCGGAGCCGGACGGGCCGACGATGGCGACCAGCTCGCCGTCGGCGATCGTCAGCGTTACTCCGGCTAGGGCGGTGACGCCACCGCCGTAGACCTTGGTCACGTCCGTCAGGGTGATCACTCCGGCATCCCCACCTTCGTGCCCTCGGTGACACCGTCGCCGCTGACCTCGACTCGGCCGCCGGCGAAGAGGCCGGTGGTGACGGGGACGTAGGAGGTCGTCGAGCCCTTGACGACCTCCACGCCGAAACCGCCCTCCTCGAGCGCCAGCAGTGCGGCGACCGGAACGGTGAGGACGTTCTTGCGCCTGCCCGCGGTGAAGTCGACGTGCACCGCGGCCAGGGCGTACTTGTCCGCCGCCTTCTGTGCCTTCGCACCGTCGAGCGCGACGACCACTTCCACCTTGGTCTTCGCCTCGTCCTGCTCTCCGCTGCCCGCCTCGATGATCGTGGAGACCTGTGCGATACGGCCGTCGACCTTCGTGTCGTCCGGAAGCGTCGCGGTGACCTTTCTGCCTTGCTCGGCCAACCGCTGGTCGGTGGTGTCGAGTTCCACGGTGACGACCTTGGTGGTGCCGGTGTACGACAGCACCTTCTGGTTCGGGCCGGTCCGGTCGCCCTTCGCGGCCACGAGGGTGTCCACGCGGACGGGGCCGGACGTGAACACCACCTGCCCCGGCTCCACGGTCCCCGTTTCTTCCAGGCCCCGGTCCTTCTGCCACTCCTCGACCGCTGCGGCCGTGCTGTCGGTGTACTCGTCGTCAACGGCGAAGCCGGTGTAGCCGAGCGCTTTCAGGTTCTTCTCCAGTTGCTTCACGTCGGTCCCCTCGGTGCCCGTCCTGAGTACGCGATACGCGGGCACCGAGCCGTACATCAAGGTCACCGGGTGTTCGTCCACCTCGTACAGCGCCTGTCCGCGGGTGATCTTCCGGCCGGCGGCGGGCAGTTCGGTGAGGGTGCCGGACAGATTGCCGGTCGCAGTGATCGTGGATCCGTAGCCGAGCTCTGCGTCCTCGCTCCGGGAGTCGGTGAGTGTCTGCCGGGTCACCTCGGCGGTCCTGGGCGGCAGCGCGTCGTGCGGCTCGTCCGCGGACGAGCCGCCGCCCAGGCCGAGGCCCGCGGCCGCTGCCCCACCGGTGGCGACCACGAGGAGGGCGGTGGTGGCGGCGATCTTCCCGCCCCGTCGCTTCCGGCGGGGTGCCTCTTCCGTTCCGGGCGACGGCTGGTCCGCCGCAGTGGCGGCTGCGGGCTCGCTCATCCCTGCTCCTTCTTCTGCACGTTGCCGTTGCGCAGTCGCTTGATGATGTCCTGGCACGCCTTGTCGGCCTTCTTGAAGTCCGGGTCCCCGGTGATCGAGTTGTCGAGCCGCATGCCGCCGTCCCCGGGGTCGGGGAAGTTCTCCACGCCGTTCTTGCGCATGCACTGCGCGTACTTCCGCATCTGCTCCTGGGCCTTGGGGTCCTCGTTGGGGGAGCCGGGGCCTCCCTGGGGCATGTACTTGCGGCATGCCTGCATGGCCTTGTTCAGGTCGGTGCTGCCGTCCCCCATCACACGCATGGGCTTACCGGGCTGTGGGTCTTCCACGTCCACGCCGTTCTCCCGCATGCACCGGGCGAACTTCACGCCCGATTCCTGCTTTTCCTTGTCGGACTGGCTGCTGTCGCTTTTGCTGTCCTTCTTGTTGCCGCCTGCCGAGGCCACCTTGGCGCCGTCGTCATCGGAACCGCATCCGGTCAGCACCAGGGCCAGGGCGAGCGGCAGTGCCGCAAGCACGCCGCGGTTGAATGTGCGCACGTCGTCGTCTCCTCTTCGTCGCGGCCGGCTGCAGTGCCGGTCTGGAAGGGAATGGAAGACGGTGGCGCGTTTCCTTGTTGTTTCCTGACGAAAAGGAAACAACCCGACCCGCACCATGGGCTGTTGTGAACGTCGGACGGTCCGTACACCGAGGAGAAGGGCAGGGGACGTATGCGGGTGCTGGTGGTGGAGGACGAGCCGGTCCTCGCCGACACGATCGCGGAATGGCTGCGTCAGGAGGCCCACGCCGTCGACGTCGCACACGACGGCGCCGCCGCCCTGGAACGCACGGACGTCCATGCCTACGACGTCGTCGTCCTGGACCGGGACCTGCCTCTGGTCCACGGCGACGAGGTCTGCCGCCGGCTCGTCGCGAACGGGGCGTCCTCGCGGGTGCTGATGCTGACCGCCGCCGCGGACGTCACCGACCGGGTCGTCGGGCTCGGTCTCGGCGCCGACGACTACCTCACCAAGCCCTTCGCCTTCCCCGAACTCGCCGCCCGCGTCCTGGCCCTGGGGCGGCGCAGCCGCCCCGCGGTGCCGCCGGTCCTGAGCCGCTCGGGAATCACCTTGGATCCGGCGCGCCATGAGGTCTTCCGGGACGGGCGGTACGTTCCGCTTGCACGGAAGGAGTTCGCCGTACTGGCCGAGCTGCTGCGCGCGGACGGGGCCGTGGTCTCCGCCGAGCATCTGCTGGAGAAGGTGTGGGACGAGCACGCCGACCCGTTCACCGGTGCGGTCCGCCTCACCGTCCTCAAACTGCGCCGCAAGCTGGGAGACCCGCCCGTCGTCGAGACCGTCACCGGGGTGGGGTACCGCATCCCATGACGCCCGGAGAGCCCGTGAAACCCCTGAAGCCCCGGAAACTGCTGCCGCGCCGCATCACCCTGCGAGGCCGGCTCACCCTGATCTACAGCGGTATGTTCCTCGCCGCGGGGGTGGTCCTGCTCGGTGTCACCTATGTCCTGTTCAGTCAGCAGCTGAGCCCGCAGGGCCCCAAGGTCTTCAGCGGTCGCAGCCCGGCCACCCCGCCCGCCACCGTCTTGCCTCCTGCCGACGGCGCCGTACGCATCGGCAGCGATCCGGGGAAGTGGATGAAGGCCCAGGAGGACAAGCTGCGCGACGCCGCGACCACCTCCCTGATCACCCAGGGCGGCATCGCACTCGCCGTCGTCGGCAGTGTCGCTGCGGGATTCGGCTGGCTCATCGCCGGCCGTGTCCTGGCCCCGCTGCACCGGGTCACCGACACCGCCCGGCGTATCGCCGCCGCTCCGGTCGCCGACCGCGGGCTGCACGAACGCATCTCCCTGCGCGGCCCCGACGACGAGGTCAAGGACCTCGCCAACGCCTTCGACACCATGGTCGAACGCCTCGACCGCTCCTTCGACGGCCAGCGACGCTTCGTGGCCAACGCCTCCCACGAATTACGCACACCTTTGACCCTGGGCCGCGCCCTGGTCGAGATGGCCATGCACCGCAGGACCGCCTCGCAGGACGTCAAGCGGCTCGGCGAAGACCTGCTGCAGATCAACGCCCGGCATGAGCAGCTGATCAACGGCCTGCTGCTGCTGGCCACTTCGGAGAACGAGGTCATCGAGCGGCGTCCGGTCGATCTGGCCGACGTGGTCGCCCATGTGGTGACGCAGACGGCCCCGGAGGCGCAGCAGGCCGGGGTCACCCTGCACGAAGAGGCGCACGAGGCGGTCACCGCCGGCGATGCCCTGCTGCTCGAACGACTCGTCCAGAACCTGGTGGAGAACGGCATTCGGCACAACTCCGGCCACGGCGGCTGGGTACGGGTGGCCAGCCGCACCCGCGACGACGGCAGGATCGAGATCGACGTCGCGAACACCGGCCCCGTGGTGCCTGCGTACGAGATTCCGGCCCTCTTCGAGCCCTTCCGCCGCCTGGGCAACGAACGTCTGGTCACCGCCAAGGGAGCGGGCCTCGGCCTGTCCATCGTCCGCTCGATCGTCCGCGCCCACGGCGGCGACGCCACAGCCCGCCCTCACGAAGGCGGTGGCCTGGTCGTCATGGTCACCCTGCCACCCGACTCCACTCCACCGCACCCCGAGGCATGGACCGCCCCGCCCCAAGGCCCGACTCTCCGGATGTGAACACCAGTCCGAAGGCGGTGATCCCTTCTAGGATTCCTCTGCCGCGGAGACTTTCAGCGCCCCCGAGTCGTGGGCGACTCGTCCGCCGACGACGGTCGCCCCCACGGTCAGCTCCCCTATGCGTTCGGGGGCCACCCCCAGCAGGTCGTCGCTGAGGACCACGAAGTCGGCGAGCATGCCCCGGGTGAGGGTTCCCTTGATGTGCTCCTCGTGGACGGCATGGGCCGAGCCGACCGTGTACGCACGTAGCGCATCCTGCGCCGTCACTGCCTCGTGCGGGCCGATCGGCATGCCGGAGGCGGTGCGCCGGTTCACCATGTCGTGGATGCTCAGCAGCGGGTCGGAGGTGACCACGGGGGCATCCGAGGAGCCGGGCAGCACTACGCCCGCGTCCAGGAACGATCGCATCCGGTAGGCCAGTTGGCTCCGTACGGGGCCGAGCGCCGCCAGCAGGCCGTCACCGGTCTCCGACAGG
This sequence comes from Streptomyces sp. NPDC048411, assembly GCF_040704695.1. Taxonomy (NCBI): domain Bacteria; kingdom Bacillati; phylum Actinomycetota; class Actinomycetes; order Kitasatosporales; family Streptomycetaceae; genus Streptomyces; species Streptomyces sp. NPDC048411. Next base: position 34,019 of record NZ_JBEZKL010000039.1, on the reverse strand, counting down.
AACCGGCCCTGCGGTACCGGGATCAGGCCCTGCGCCGCGATCCGGGCGACCTGCGCGTCGCTCGTCACCGCCGCGTGCTCGATCCGGTGGCGCACATCGGCGCGCGGATACAGCCGCCCCGCCTCCTCGTACGCATCCAAGACGATGTCCAGGGCGGCGTCCCCGATGGCGTGCGTGGCGACCTGCCAGCCGCAGCGGTGCGCCTCGACGATGTACCGGCGGATCTGTTCGCGCTCGTACTGGAGCAACCCGCTGTTGCCGGGGGAGTCGTGGTAGTCGCAGCACATCGCGGCCGAACGGCCGATCAGCGAACCGTCCGAGAGGATCTTCGTCGGCCCGATGCGGAGCCACTCGTCGCCGAAGCCGGTGCGCAGACCGAGGTCGAGGCCGTACCACCTGGCGCCCGGTTCGAAGACGCCGCAGTTGCGCAGTGCGGTGATGTACGGCATGACCGTCATCCGGACGCCGAGCTGGCCCCGTTCCCGTGCCCGCATGAAGGCGTCCAGGTCGGCGGGCCCGTTGCCGATGCCGTCGGTCACACCGATGCCCGGCTCGGTCGCGCTGGTCAGGCCGACCGCGAGGGCAGCCTCTGACCCGGCGGCGATGTTCGCGATCCACTCCTCGGCGGGCGCCGGCCGGAGCACTCGCTCGACCAGTTGCATCGCGGTCTCCTGGAGCAGGCCCTCCGCGCGCCCGTCCGCGCCACGCACGACCATGCCGCCGGGCACCTCGGGCACGGTGCTGAGATCGGTGAACCCGGCCCGGGCGAACGCCTCCGTACTGGCCACGGCCATGTGGTGCGAGGTGTGCACCAGCCAGACCGGACGGCCCTGGGCTGCCCGGTCGAGCGCCTCGGCCGTCGGATGGGCGCCGATCTTGTTCTGGTCGTAGCCCGCGCCCAGCACCCAGGCGTCGGCCGGCAGCGTCGCGGCCCGCTCCGCCACGGCCCGGTACACCGCGTCGAGGCCGGGCGCGGCGGCGTACGAGACGTCCAGCTCGCGCAGCCCCTTGCCGACCATGCTCAGGTGGTGGTGCGCGTCGTTGAAGCCGGGCACGGCGTGCGCCCCGCCGAGGTCGACGACCATGTCGGCGGTGCAGCCCCGCAGTTCTTCGTCGAAGGCGGCGATCCGGCCGCCCAGGACGCCGATGGAGCGAGCCGTGGGGCGGTCCGGGTCGAGGGTGGTGAACCGTCCATTGTGGAACACGGCGTCGAGGCGCACGATGGTCAACTCCTTGGGGGATGGGGTCCGGCGGCCGCCGCGGCCGGGAAGGCAGCGCGGCGCCACCGAAGGTCTGGTGCGGTGGAGGTCAGACGGCTGCCGGGACGGGCCGCTCCTGAGGCGCGCGCCGTTCGGTGAGCCGGGCGAGAGCGGCGACGCACGCCGTGGTGACCAGCAGCAGGACCGTGTAGAACCCGGCCACGGGCCAGACGGAGCCGCCGCCGGACGTCAGCAGGGACTGGGCCACCAGCGGGGTCGTACCGCCGATGAGGGTCGAGCACAGCTGGTACGAGAGCGAGATGCCGGTGTAGCGGACCCGGGAGGGGAAGGCCCGGGCGAGGAAGCCGGCGAGGACGGCGTAGTACCCGGAGCCGCTGATCGTGGCGAGCGCGATGCCGCAGAAGACAAGGACCGGCCGCGCGGTGTTGATCAGCAGGAACATCGGGACGGCGGCGACGGCGTTGGCCAGCAGCGAACACACCATGAACCGGGCCTCGCCCACCCGCTCGGAGATCAGCGCGGCGATCGGCTGCCAGGTGAACTGCACCACCGAGAGCGCCAGGAGGATGTACAGCATCGTCTGCCGGTCCATGTGCAGCTCATTGGTGGTCCAGGAGAGCACGAACGTGTTGGTGAAGTACGCGGCGGAGATACCCATGATCGAGGCGCCGATGCCGAGCAGCACGGTCCGCCAGGCGGTGCGCAGCACCTCGGCGATCGGCAGCTTCACCACGTCGCCGCTCTCCCTCACACGCTCGAAGTCGTCCGATTCCTCGACCTTCAGGCGGATCACGAGGCCGACCACGACGAGCAGTCCCGACAGCAGGAACGGCACGCGCCAGCCCCACGACAGGAAGGCCGCGTCGTCCAGGGTGCCCGCGGCGAGGAAGACCAGCGTGGACAGGATCGCCCCCGCCGGGGAGCCCTGCTGCACCAGCATGGCGAAGAAGGAACTCCGGCCCTTCGGTGCGCTCTCGGACGCCATCAGCACCGCGCCGCCCCATTCGCCGCCCACGGCGATGCCCTGGACGGCGCGCAGCAGCGCCAGCAGCACCGGCGCGGCGACCCCGATCTGCGCGTGGGTGGGCAGTACTCCGACGAGGAAGGTGGCGGCGCCCATCAGCAGCAGTGTGGTGACCAGGGTGCCCTTGCGGCCCATGCGGTCGCCGAAGTGGCCGAAGATGATCCCGCCGAGCGGCCGGGCGAGAAAGCCGACCCAGAACGTCGCGAAGGAGGCGAGCACACCCGCGGCGGGCGACACGTCGGGGAAGAACAGCTTTCCGAAGACCAGCGCGGACGCCGTTCCGTAGATGTAGAAGTCGTACCACTCGATGGTGGTGCCGACGAACGAGGCGAGACCGGCGCGGCGGGCCTGGCGCGAAGCACGGGTTCTCCCGGCGGCAGCGGCAGGGCGTGGGACGTTCATGGATCCTCCGGCGGGGACATGCAGACTTCGGTGAAGGGGCCGCCGGACGGTGCGAGAGGATCGGGCGGGGAGGCCTTCGGTGAAGGTGTCAGGACGGTGAACAGGACAGTCACAGTTTGAATTCGGCCACCCATGCCGTCTAATACTTGATTACTAACATTCCCATGCCTTTGAGGCATGGCACCTCGCGAGGCGTCCGGGAGGTCGTCATGGAACTACGGGTGCTGCGCTATTTCCTCGCCGTCGCCGAGACCGAGTCGGTCACCGCCGCGGCCCGCCAGGTGCATATCGCCCAGCCCTCCCTTTCTCGCCAACTGAGTTCTCTGGAAAGGGACTTGGGTGTCTCTCTGTTTGCTCGCCGCCCCGGTTCGCTGACCCTGAACGCTGCCGGCCGGCGCTTCCGCCCCATCGCCCAGGACCTGGTGCGCCGCGCCGAGCAGGCTGCCGAGACGATGGTCGCCGTCGGCCGGGGGGAGGGGGCGGCGCTCACCGTGGTCGCTGCCCCCTCCACGGTCGCGTACCTCCTGGCCCCGTTCATGGCGGGCGGCGCCGCCGCCGGGCCCGCCCTCCGCGACGCCATCCAGGAGGAGCCGAACAAGGTCTTCGACACGCTGATGCGCAGCGACGCCGACCTCGGTCTCTCCACCACCCCGGCGCCGGCCCCGCTGGAAACGGCGTTCCTGGGCCGCACTCCCGTCATCGCCCAGGTTCCCGCCGATCACCCCTGGAGCGGACGCACCGCGATCACCCTCGCCGAGCTGGTCACCGAGCCGCTGATCCTGATGACTCGTTCCAACGCGGCCCGGCTGGTTGTCGACGAGGCTGTCAGCCGGACGGGCCTCACCCCTGCGGGTGTCACCGAGACCGGCTCCTCGGCCTTCGCCCAGGCGCTGGCCGCGGCGGGCCGAGGGGTCTGCCTGGTCACCGACGGCGCCCGCTTCGGTCTCGAGGAACTGATCGTGGACACGCCAGACGGCCCGCTGACCGTCCCCCTGTACGCGGGCTGGGACGCCTCCCACTACGCCCGCTCCTCCATCCACGCTCTGGTCGACGGCCTGCGCGCCTTCTGTGACCGACATATGCGGCGGTTCCCAGGACTGTGACCCCGGCTGCGGCCCCAACTGTGACCTGGGCCGACCGGGACGGGACCGGGCGCGATGCACTGCGGGCGTGCTCCGACGGGTCCGCCGCACGCGCGGCGCGTTTCGGGGCGGTCAGTGAGCATCGAAGCGCCTTACGGCTCTCCGATGCCAAGGCCGAACAGGAGTCCCCAGTGCTTTCGGGCCTGTTCTGAGTTCCCCGTCGTCCGCGCGAAGCACGGGCGCAGCGGTGGTCGGTGCGTGCGCCGTGCGGCGAGCGTGCGTGCCGGGCGTCGGGGCGCAGGCGGGGAACTCAGAACAGGCCCTAGTTGGCCCGGCCGTGCTCAGCGCCAAGCTGAGCGGCGGCCAATGAGGTGCGAGACTGATCGCGGTCCCAGAGCAGGGCCGCGATCGTGGCCGGGAGCGCGATCAGTGCCCAGAAGGCCACCGTCATCACCACTGCCGTCCAGGCGTCCCAGATACTGCCGGCGACGAACCCCGCGGCGAGCGATGCGGCCACCACGCCCACGCACTTCGCCAGACTGAATCGGACCGGCGGTGGGAAGGGGCGGCCGGTGGCAAGGCAGCGGGCCCGCCGGGCGCTGCCGAACGCGGCGATGAAGCCCAGGATCGCTAGCCAGACACCGGCCAGCGTGAGCCCGACGAGCATGGTGGCCTTCTCGTCCGGCAGTCCGGGGAGCGTCTCGCTCACCCCGTCGTGGCTGACGGCGACCTGGACATTCCGCCAGGTGGTGACCTCCACCTCGTCCCCCGGCTTGAGGAGCTCCGACAACTCGCCGTGCGAATCGAGGTGCATCGGCCGATCGGCGGGGGCCGGAACAGGAGCCCGCAACTGCACGCGGAACACCGTCGCTTTGCCGCTCTTGACGCGCTCGGCGGAGAGAGCCGTCCCACGGATCGTGTGCAGGCAGCCTGCCGTGCCCCCTGCTGCCTCCCCGCTGCCGCACGGCTGTGCATCCAGGAAGGCTCTCTCATCGGCGATCCGCTCGGGGACCGGAAGGCTCGGGGCCACCGAGACCGCCAGCAACACCAGTCCGAGCAGCGCCCAGGCCACCGCACGCAGCCACGCTTTCCCGGACCGGGTCGACCCCAACTGCTCCGCCGTCTGCACAGCCATTTCCGTTGTCCCCCCGTCGCTCCGGGAGCATTGAGCCACACACCACTGATCAGGCAACAGGCCGGGGTGCGGCAGCGTCATACCTGCGCCTGGTTGCCGGGATACGGCAATCTCGGGTGCTCAGAGACGGGTTCCCACCCCACGCGGCACGGTCGGGCCCGACTCGCACGCAGCCGCCCGGGTGCGGTCGCGCGGCTCGGCCAGGATGCGGCTCATGCGATGGTGCCAGTGGCGCGAAGGGCGCCGCGCGGGAGTTCCCGTGCGGCGCCCCGCTGTGGGCATGTTGCGTTACTTCAGCGCGTACGCCCGGGTGACGGTCTGGACCGTGCGGTTGCCCGCCTCGTCCCAGACCTCGGCCTTGGTGCTGACGTAGCCGTTCGAGTCGGACAGTTCAGCGTTGGTGAACCGGGCCTTGAAGGAGTTCTCGTCGGTGCGGTCGACGTCGACGCTCTTCCAGGTGGCGCCGTCGTCGTAGCTGACGGAGAACTTCGCCCCGGCCATCCGGCTGTCGCCGGTGAAGCCCTTCGCGCGGGAGGCGTCCACGGTGATCGTGGAGTGGCTGCCCGCGGCCACCTCGTTGAGCAGGGAGGCCTTCATCCGGTAGTGGAGCTGGACGACGGGCAGTGTCTCGCAGGCGGTCGCCTGGGGGATGACCGCCTTGCAGTCGGGTGCCTCCATCGACGTCGGCGCCTCGGAAGTGAAGCCGTACTCGGTGACGACCTTGCCGCCGAGCCTTGTTTCGCTGTCGGCATGGGTGTCGGTGGAGACGAAGGTGTAGTCGGCCTTCTCCGGCACGAACACCTTGGAGTCGGTGACGTCGATCTGCTCACCGTTGCGGTAGAACGCCCAGGTCCGGCGCACACCGAAACGCGTCGAGTGCGTCGGGTCGCTGTCACCGCCGAGAGCCGGAGAGAAGAGGGTGCCCACGTCGGAACGGCAGAACGAGCAGGCGAAGCCGGGTGCGACGGACGGATGCTGCACAGGCGCCCACCAGTGCGCGGTGACCGCGGTCCCGGGCCGGTAGCTGCGCGCCGACTCGAGCATGGCCATTGCCCCGGCGCTGTCGGAGGAAAGGACCCGGGCCCGGTAGGTGACGTCCGGACGGGCCAGCAGGTAGTCGTCGCGTTCGGTGCCCAGTTGGACACTCCGCCAGAACCGTCCGGCGCTCCAGGGGGCCGGACCCGAGGAGTCCAGGGCGTAAAAGCCTATCCTTTCGGCGCCGTCGCTGTGGAACGAGCTGCGGACCTTGGCGTAGTCCTCCTTCGTGCTCGGGGTCGACAGGTTCGCCGGGATACCGGTGTTCCAGTCGTACTGGCCCGCGTACTGGTAGCGCGACTCCTTGATGCCCCGGACGTCGAGCGTGGTCCGGCCGGCCGCGACATCGGCAGTGAGCCTGCGGCCTTCGTCGTAGTCGACGCCGAAGTACGGCACGTTCACCCCGTCGACGTACACGCTGAGGGGCTCGTCGACGGTGGGAACGAGGACGATCACGGCGGCGCCGGCCGCCTCCACGCGCTGGATCACCGGGTTGTTGCTGAGGAAGTTGTCCAGGTGCAGAAGGGCCGCCTTGCCCTTGAGGTCGAGTCCCGCCAGGTCCTCCTCTGTCCCCGCGCCTACGTCCACGACGTCATATCGGCCGTGGCCGTCGAACCGGTTGAGATAGTCGGTGGGGATGGGCGTCAGTGCATGCGAGTCCGGCCGGGTCACCGATGCCCGGATCAGCGGCTCGCGGCGTGACTGGTAGAACGTGGCCCACAGCTCGCCGTCGCCCTTCTTCGGCGCCTCGACCGGGATGGCGCCCGCGTGCTGCTCACTGTAGGCCACGTACGCCAGGCCCCAGCCCTGCAGCAAGCTCTTGTCCACTCCCGCGCGGGTGAGGGCGTACGCGTAGTCCGCGGTCTCCAGGGGCCGCTCCTCGTCGCGCACGTCCAGCTTGAAGTCGGTGGCTGTGGTGCCGTCGACGGTCAGCTCGACGTCATGGGAGGTGAGGTCGATCGCCGGAAGGGCGAAGAGATCGAGGGCGTAGTTCGTGAAGTTGTCCCCGCTGGTCTGGGTGTTGATCGAACCCATCATGCTGTAACGCTCCGCGGGCAGGCTCACTTCGGCGTTCCCTGTGTTGGCGCCGAACCCGAACTTGAAAGTGCGGGTGCTCAGCCCCGTGAGGACGTAGCCGAAACTGCTCGGTGCCTGGCCCTTGCGGTCCTTGAAGTGGACGGTGAGCTTGTGCTGTTCGCGCTGCTTGTCCAGGCCGACGGCGGTGTGCGCGATGGCGCCCGACGCGCTGGTCAGGGTGAGGGTGCCGCTCGTCAGACCGATCGGGACGAGGTTCGGGTCGAGAGTGACGGTGATCTCGGCGCTGGCGCCCGCGGCCACCTCGACCGGTCCCGGGACGGTGACCGCGCCCTGCGGGATGTTCCCGCTGAGTGCCGGGGTCACGGTGGTGGCACTGTCTGTGGTGTTGGTGACGGTGACGGTACGGGTCTCCTTGTCGTACGTCCCCGGGTGCCACTCGACCAGACCGAAGTCGGCCGTACCGGACAGCTCCAGCGCCGGGTCGAGCGCGGCGGGGACATCCACCCGGCCGTTGCCCTGCTCGTAGACTGAGTAGGCGCTGCTGGGCTTGGCGTGCGTGACGAGTGCCGCCTTGATGCGCTGACCGGTCCAGTCCGGGTGGCGCTGGGCCAGCAGCGCGGCGGCGCCCGCGACATGCGGAGTCGCCATCGATGTGCCGCTGTCCGCGGTGTAGTGCGCGTCGACGGGCGCGCCCATGGAGGTGCCGGCGGCGCGGGCCGCGACGATGCCGACGCCGGGCGCGGTGATCTCGGGCTTGATGGCGCTGTCGCCGACGCGCGGGCCGCGGCTGGAGAATCCGGCGAGGACATCGGACTTGTCGACCGCGCCCACGGTGAGCGCGGAGGCGGCCGTACCGGGGCTGTTGACGGTGGTCGCGCCGGGGCCGGTGTTGCCGGCGGCGATGACGAACAGGGTGCCGGTGGTTGCCGACAGCCGGTCCACCGCCTGCGTCATCAGGTCCTGGGGAGTGCTCGTGGCGCCGCCGAGGCTCATGTTCACCACATCGGCGCCCTGGGCCGCGGTCCACTCCATGCCGTTGATGATCCACGAGTTCTGGCCAAGGCCGTCGTCGCCGAGCACCTTGCCCACGAGGAGGTCGGCGCCGGGGGCCACACCCTTGTACTTGCCGCCCGAGTCGGCGCCGCTGCCCGCGATGATGGAGGCGACATGCGTGCCGTGGCCGAATCCGTCCTGGACCGTGTCGGCGCCCGGCACAAAGCTCCGGGTGGCTGTCACCCGGTCCTTGATGTCGGCGTGGTTGAGGTCCACTCCGGTGTCGAGGACGGCGACCTTGACGCCCTTGCCGTCCACGCCCTTCGCCCAGGCCTCGGGAGCGCCGATCTGCGGCACGCTCTTGTCGAGGGATGCCCGGACCTTCCCGTCGTACCAGAGGCGGGAGACCTTCGATGCGTTCGGGGCGGTGACCGTCCTGCCGTTCCGAGGGGTCCTGGAGACCGGTTTGACGGACCGCCAGAACTGTCCGGCGTTCTTCTTGTCGATCTTCACGCCCGCCATGTCGACGGTCTCCAGCAGCGCACCGGGGTCGGCGTCAGGCAGCTTGTCGACGCGCGCCTTGAGCGTGGCGTCCGACGGCTTGTCCGCATAGCCGACGATCACCGGCAGACTGCCACTGCGGGAGTCGGCGTAGCCGTCCTTGATGAGCCGGGTGACATTGAACAGCTCTCGGTCGACGACGTCGGAGGCGATGGCGTCCATCGCGTCCTGGGGGATCACATACAGGGCCCCGTCCGGGCCGGACATCGTCTCGAAGTGCTTGCTCGCGCTGTCGGTGTCGGCGAAGTGCACCGACTGTCTGCCGCCTGCGTCCTTGACGACATCGACGGTGTCGCCGGTGACCAGGGTGATCCGGGTCGTGGTGGCCCGGCCGGCCGAGGCTGCGGGCGACACCAGCCCTGTGTACTTCTCCGAAGCCCCGGCGGCACCTGCCAGGCCGGGCAGCGCGGCGACAGCGGCCAGGACCACCGCCGTCGCCGCAAGTCGTCTGTACCGGGTTGCTCTTGGGTTGTCCACGTGCTCCCCTTAACTCCGTTTACAGGCTGGAGCCGACGCGCCTGTTGCCCTTGCGGGGTGGGAGGGGCGGTCGGCTGTGCCGGGCCAGGGTCTACGGAGATCGCTTCCCGGAGAAAGACGTCGGCGCTGTCAGAATCCGGCATGGCGGGAACCTGACAAAATCCAAGTGCCTGAGCATTCTTGTCAAGGCCGCACATGACGGTCACTCACCCCATGAAACTTCACACCGGGCAGGCGGATCAGCCGTCTCGATGCGGCGGTGACGTTCTCGGCGAGGCGCTGAGGGCTGCGGGCGGGGTCTTACAACCTCCCCCTGGCCGTTACCTGTATGCGGGGTTGCCGCCGGTTGAGAAAAACGCTTGGACTCCGCGGGCGCTGTCGCGGGACACTGAGGTTCCGGGCCTGGCCTCCCCGTACTCGCACATGTGCGTCGCCACGAGCTGCGCGGGGGCTCTGCGGCCGTTTCCCGCCTGTCGCACGACGACCCGAGCGACGCACTCACCCGAACTGAAGCTCCGCGCGGCCACTGACGCAAGGGCCTCACCCCCACAGAAGCGCGAGGCGGACCGCCGCACGACCACACGGGGTTGGTATGGGATCGCCTGAATCGCGCGAAGCGCCGGGCAGGGGCTCGGTGCTCCTCGCACTTCGTTACTACGGCCGGGAGTTGGCCAGGCTCCGGTGGCTGACGGTGCCCGGGATGCTGTTGCCGGCGCTTGGCAATATCGGCATTGCCTACATCGCGCCGCTGGTCGTCGCGAAGCTCGTCGGTCGAATCGCCGGCGACGCCGGTACCTCCATCGGTTCGACGTTGCCCTACGTACTTGCCTTCGCCGGCGTGCTGCTCCTCGCGGAGACGCTGTGGCGTATCGGCCTGCACTTCCTGAACCGCCTCGATGCCCTCGGCATCGAGCACCTGTACGTGATCGGCATGGATGAACTGTTCGCCAAGGACGCCGCGTTCTTTCACGACAACTTTGCCGGCTCGCTGACCAAACGGGTTCTGAGCTTCGCCTCCCGCTTCGAGGATTTCGTCGACACGCTGACGTTCTCGGTCGTGGGCAGCTTCGTCCCGCTGGTCTTCGGGTCCGTGGTGCTGTGGTACTACGAACCGCTGCTCGTTGTCGGGCTGTTGGCGATGATCGCGCTGACGGCGCTGTGTGTGACGCCCCTCATCCGTCGCCGCCAGTCGCTCGTCGACCAGCGCGAGGAGGCGATCGCCCGGGTGTCGGGCCACGTCGCCGACAGCCTGATGAACATGGACACGGTCCGGGCGTTCGCCGCCGAGAAGCGCGAGGCCGCCGAGCACCGGTCCCGCGTCGCCCAGTCACGGCGGCTCACGCTGAGGTCGTGGGACTACGGAAACCTGCGCATCGACACGCTGGTCGCGCCGATGTCCGTGCTGACCAACGCGTTGGGCCTGCTGCTCGCGGTTACTCTCGGCGGTGGTGGGCACGGCGTGGAGACGGTTGTTGTCGCCTTCACGTACTACACCAACGCGACGCGGATCATGTTCGAGTTCAACCAGATCTATCGCCGCCTGGAGAGCTCGATGACGGAGGCCGCGCAGTTCACCGAACTGCTCCTGACGCCGCCGACCGTGCTCGACCCGGTGTCGCCGGAGCCGCTGCTGTCCCGGGCCGCCGATGTCCGCTTCGAGCAGGTGACTTTCGCCCACGCGGGTGCGGAGCCGCTCTTCGAGCGCCTTGACCTGGCCGTGCACAGCGGGGCGAAGATCGGCCTTGTCGGCCGGTCCGGCGGGGGCAAGACCACGCTCACCCGGCTGCTGCTGCGGATGACGGACATCGACGCCGGCCGGATCCTGATCGGCGGTCAGGACATCAGCACGCTGCGTCAGGCCGATGTGCGCAGCCTGATCTCCTACGTGCCGCAGGACCCGGCGATGTTCCACCGCACGCTGCGGGACAACATCGCGTTCGCCCGGCCGGACGCCACCGACGCCCAGATCCGCCGCGCGGCCGAGGCGGCGCATGTCACGGAGTTCGCCGACGCGCTGCCGGACGGCTTCGACACCATGGTGGGTGAGCGCGGTCTCAAGCTGTCCGGCGGACAGCGCCAGCGGGTCGCCCTCGCCAGGGCGATCCTGCGCGACGCGCCGATCCTGCTGCTCGACGAGGCGACCAGCGCCCTGGACTCCGAGAGCGAGATCCTCGTCCAGGAGGCGCTGTGGCGGCTCATGGACGGGCGAACGGCGCTCGTGGTGGCGCACCGGCTGAGCACGGTCGCCACGATGGACCGGCTCGTAGTCCTGGACCGCGGTCGGATCGTCGAGCAGGGCACGCACCAGGAGCTGCTCGCGTCGGACGGCGCCTACGCGAAGCTGTGGCAGCACCAGTCGGGCGGCTTCCTCGACGACACTCCCGCGCCGCAGGCCGACCTGCGCTGAAGGCCGGCCCGGTGGCAGGCGGCATCATTCACGGCGGCGGGCAGGCGGATACCGTCGGCGGCCATCCGCGCGAGGTCGTCGAGCTCGCCCGTCCGTCCGTCACCGCTACGCTGGCGGACACACGCCGAGGTTCCCCTCCTTCTTGCGGACAGGTGGTTGGATTTGCTGTACATCGCGTTCCTGCGCGGGATGAATGTGCCGGGCCGTTCGGTGAAGATGGAGTACTTGCGCAGCCTGTTCACGGACATGGGATTCGACTCCGTGCGCAGCTACATCCAGAGCGGGAACGTCTTCTTCGAGTCCCGCGAGACCGACCGCGCCGTGCTCAGTGACCGGATCGGTGACCATCTGGGAGAGACGCTCGGCTACGAGGTCGCGGTCTGTCTGCGTACGGTCCCGGAACTGGAGGCGCTGATCACGCTTGACCCGTTCAAGGACGTCACGGTCACCCACGACATGCGCTGCTGCGTGGTGTTCACGACCGAGCGGATCGATCCGGACCTGGCTCTGCCGCTGATCTCCCCGAAGAAGGACATGGAGATCATAGGCAGCACCGAGTACGACGCCTTTGTCATCTGGTATCTGATCAACGGCAAGGCGCCCGCGGCCAAGGGCTTTCAGGAACGCGCGCTGGGACGCGACGCGACGACGCGCTACTTCCACACCGTGGTGAAGATTCTCGACGCGGCCAAGAAGGGCGCGTCCTGACGCTCAAGTCCGGGCTTGGCCGAGGCCGGCATCCCCTGTCCGATTCTGGACGGGGAATCGCGGATGGGAGACGCATGGCGAATTCGCCGGGATGCGCTGGAGCTGTTCACGATCGCCCCTTCTCGCGTGAGCCCGGGCCCGATCGGCAGCCTCACCGGCATCGCCCTTTGACCCTCGCAGCCCACATCTGTCTCAAGGTGCCCGCGTCTACAGGCGCGGCCACGGCCGGGCCCCGAGACGTTCGATGTCGGTGTTGAAGCGCCTCAGACAGGAAGCGAAGGCGGCGATGTCTTCTTCCGGCCAATCGACCATGACCTGTTCCAGGGAGCGGACGATGCCCTCCCTTTCCCTGTTGAGTACGCGTGCGCCCTCGTCGGTCATGCGGAACTTGCGGGCCATTCCGCCGTCAGGGTCCGGGATGCGCTCCACGAGTCCGGTGCGCATCATCGCAGCCGTCTGCCGGTTCAAGGTGGAGGCGTCCAGTCCGAAGGCGTCGCTCAGTTCGCCGATGGACATCGGTCCCTGCACGTGAATGCGGCTGAGCAGGATGTAGGCGCTGCGCTCCAGGGACCCGTCCCTGCGGTGTTTGCCTCGCTGGTTCACGAACGTGTGGCGACTGAGGAGCATCTGCTCGTACTCGACCTCGTGTGTTGCCCGGGCCATGCGCCTGTCGCCTCCTGACTGTCGCCGGGCCGCTCTCGCTCTCGTCCGGGCGGCCCGCTCTCCATTCTCTCATAGGCGTGCATCATGCATGTAAAGTGCTCGATGCATAAAAAGTGCGTGATACACATCCAATGATGGTCACCCGTGGCGTTGTGTCCGGCGAAGGTGTGTACCGGTTTCGACGTGTCCGATGCCGTGGTCGGCCAGCGGGCCGACGCTCAGACCGCGTCGACGGCACTCGGCGAGCAGGCCGGGCAGCGCATTCAGCGTGGCTCGCCACGCGCCCGGCGCGCTCCATCCGTCCGCGTCGTGCAGCAGCACGGTGCCACCGCCGGTCAGACCTGCGAGGACCGATGCCCTCACGGAGCGGGCATCGGCGTCCGCCCTCCAGTCCCGGCCCCATGCCGACCACAGCACCGGTCGCAGCCCGGCGCGCCGGGCTGCAGCCAGGCGGCCGCCGGTGAGGATGCCGTAGGGCGGCCGGTACCACTGCGGGACGGTCCCACAGATCTGCTGCACCGCGCCGACGGTTCGCTTCACCTCCCGTACGTCGCGCAGCGGTGTGGGGAACCAGGGGCGCTCGTGATGCCAGCCGTGCACCGCGACCTCGTGACCACCCGCCACAAGCGCAAGGCCAAGGGCGGGATGACGTTCCAGCGAGTCGCCGACGACGAAGAAGGTGGCCCGCACCCGGTACTCGTCCAGGACGCGCAGGACGTGTGGGGTGCTGGCCGGGTCCGGCCCGTCGTCGAAGGTCAGTGCCACGTGGGAGGGATGACCGCGGCCGTCCAGCGCGGGGCTGAGGATCCTCCGTACGGGCGGCAGCCATGTGGCGGCGGGCCCCATGTGCCACGCGGCAGTCACCCCGGCGGCCGCACCCAGAGCGCCGACCACCGCGCCGGATGACACCGCCGTCCGCCCTGCGGCGGAGCGTCTTACCATCGTTGTTCGTCCTTTCCGGAAACCACGGGGGAACTGCTCAGATGCACGCTGGCGAACGCGATGAGCCCGAGCGCCGCGGCCTCCGGCAGCACCCGCCAGCCCAGTTCGATCCGCTCCTCGAACAGCAAGACGCCCAGAATGACGCTCAGCAACGAGTCGCCGAGAGTGAGCGCGGGCTGCGAGGCGCCCAGCGAGCCCGCCCGCAACGTGGCTTGCAGCATCAGGAACGAGCCCAGGCCGACGGCCGCGGCCGCGTAGATCTGCCACGTGGTGAACAGCACCCCGACTCCGCCGGACAGCAAACCGAGCGTGTCCTTGATCAGCGCCGCGGTGAAGGAGAAACCGATGGCGGTCGCTGACCCCAGCACCACCGCACGGGCGGAGCCCCGCAACCCCGTTCCCACCATGATCAGCACGGTCGACACGGCGACGGTGGGCACAGCACTGAGCAGCCACCTCTTCGGCGGCATGGTGTCCACGCCAACGGTCGGACTGGCCAGCAGGAGGAAGGCCGCCAGGCCCAGCGCCATACCGAGGAACGCCCCCCAGGTCCGCGCGCCGGGCGGCCGCCGGAAGACGGCCGCAGCCAGCACCGACGTGAACAGCAGCTCCGTCGTCATCACCGGCTGCACCACAGCCAGTGGCCCGGTCGCCAGGGCGAGGGCCTGCGCCAGCCCCGAGACGAGCAGTAGTCCCGCACCCCAGCGCCAGGCCGGGCGGCGGACGAAGCTCAGGCTCCTGAGGCGATGGCTGCCTGTGAAGCCGGGCAGGTCCGCTGCCGCAGCGCGGCGCTGCAACACGGAGGCTGCCGCGTTCCCGAGCGCGGCGAACAGCGCCAGCACCACGGAGACGATGATCACGTGTCACCCATCCTGCGCGCCTGTCCGTTACCGGGGGCCCGTTCAGCCGAACCGCATGGCCAGCTTGCGGAAGAGCTGCGGAGCCACGCCCTGCAGTCGCCCCGGCACGCCCAGCCAGCGCGGCACGGTGATCTCGTCCCGGCCACCGGCGAGTGCCTTCTCGACTGCTGCCGCGACCCGCCCGGCGGGCACCGGCCGTGGCCAGGACCGGGTGTACGGGGTGCCACGGCGGGTGAAGAACGGCGTGTCCACGGGGCCTGGCAGCACCAGGCAGACGTGGACGCCTGTGCCCCGCAGTTCGTAGCGCAGGCTCTCCGCGAACGCGATCAGCGCGCCCTTCGTCGCCGCGTAGACCGCCTCGTCCCGTACACCGAACCGGCCGGCGACAGAGCCGATCAGTACCAGCCGGCCCGACCTGCGGGACACCATCTGCGGCAGCACCAGGCGGACGAGGTGGAGTACGGCGCAGATGTTGACACTCACCAGACGGTCCACTGTGGCGGGCGGCATGTCGGTGTACGCGCCGGCCCAGCCGAGCCCCGCTCCGGCGACGAGCGCGTCAACTCTTCCGCTGTGCGCCAGTGCCGTCTCGGCCAGTTTGCGGCAGCCCTCCTCGGAGGCCAGGTCCATCGGCAGCGCGGCACCGGCGGTGCGGGCGGCGACACTGCCGAGCCGGCCCTCGTCCCGCCCGTTGAGCAGCAGTTCCCATCGCCCGCCGGCCGCGAGCCGTGACGCGATTTCGGCGCCGATACCGGAGGAGGCCCCGGTGATCAACACGACCGGCCGCGGGCCGGGGGCGGGCGGACCGGCCGCAACCGACCGCGTCGCGTCGGTCCCGGTTGCCGGGGTGCCGCGGGCTGGGTGGCTCTTGCGCATGGGCTTCCGTCCTCCGGGGCCGCCGACATCCTGGTGAAGCACCAGCCGGTAGCGGCCCGTAACGAGTCATCCTTCATGCAACCAGCGCACTGGCAATCGCGCTCGTCCGCACCTGGGCCAGGGCGAACTTCGAAAGGAGCGTCGACCGCCCGCAGGGCGGGCCAGGCGGGACTTTCGAAACACGCCCTAACGGCCCGCCCGTCCGGGGTTGGCGCACCGGCCACGATGCGAGGAATATCCAAGAATGGGACGCCGGATTCTGATCGTCAGCGCGAGCATGGGCGCCGGACACGACGCCGTGGCCGCCGAACTGGCCGGACGGCTGCGGGCCGGCGGCCACCTGACCGCGCGTGTGGACCTCCTCGACATACTGCCCCCCGGCGCCGGGCGCGGGCTGCGCGCCGCATACCGCACGGCACTCCGCCACTGCCCAGGGGCCTACGCGGCGGTCTACTCGGCATTCTTCCGCGACCGCGGAGACCAGCGTGACCGGAACGGCTGGGCGCCGAGCACCGGGCCGCTGGCCGCAGCCCTGGAGCCACGCCTGCGCGACGTCGTCGAGCGTTGGCGCCCGGATGCGCTCGTCTCCACCTTCCACCAGGCTGCTCAGGTCACAGGGCGGCTGCGGGCCCAGGGGGGTGACTGCCCGCCCAGCACGGTCGTGGTCACCGACTTCGCCGTGCACCGGCAGTGGCTCCATCCCAGCAACGACCTGCACCTGTGCCTGACCGAGGCCGCCGCGGCACGCGTCCGTGCCAGGACCGGACGCCCGGCGGAGGCGTGCGGCCCGGTCGTGCCTCCGGCCTTCGCTGCGGCGGCCCACGCGAGTGCGGGCGGGCGGCCGTCGCGCTGGGCGCGGGAGTTCGCGCGGCGTGCCCCCGGTCGGCCTGCCGTGCTGCTTTCGGCCGGTGCCTGGGGCGTGGGACAGGGGCTGACCGACACCGCGCTCCTGCTCGCCGGCGCAGGCCACCTTCCGGTGCTGCTGTGCGGAAGGGACGAACGTCTGCGGACCCGCGCTGCGATGCTTCCCGGTGTCCTGGCGCTGGGCTGGGTCGAGGACCTGCCTGAGCTCATGGCGGCATCGAGCGCCCTGGTGGACAACGCCGCCGGGCAGACGGCCGTGCAGGCCCTCGCCGCCGGCGTACCGGTCGTCGGATACCGGCCGATCCCCGGCCACGGCGCCGAGGGCGTCGGTGAGATGGCCGCCGCAGGCCTCACCGAGCACGCTGCCGACACGATCGGGCTGCTCAGCTCACTCGACCGGCTGCTGCGCCCCGGCCCCGAGCGGGACCGACGGATCGCCGCCGGGCGGGCTGTCTTCACCGCAGACGCGGCGGAACTGGTCGCCTGGTGAGCGGCGTACGGCGGGAAACGTACGGATGCCAGTGCCGCTCCCGGGAGGCTTTGCCCCGTCGCGCCGCCCGGCATGCCCGGTCGACACCCCGGGGCGACGCTGTTACCGAGCTTCGTGCACCGGACGTGCCAGCTCGACATTGAACTGGGCCCCGGTCAGCAGAGCGAGATTGGTGAACCAGACCCAGATCAGGAAGATGACGAGCCCGGCGAGCGATCCGTACAGCCGGCTGTAGGAACCGATGTGGGTGGCGTACAAGGTGAATCCGGCCGATGCCACGAGCCACAGGGACGCGGCGAGTACTCCGCCGGGCAGCCCCCGCCGCAGCCCCTTGGCCGCCGCCGGGCCGGTACCGAACAGCACCGTGATCAGACAGGCGACGAGAAATATCAGGAGGGGCCACTTCAGCAGCGTCCAGACCGTGGCACTTGCGTGTGCGAGGCCCATCCGGTGTCCCAGCCAGTGGGCCGGCGGCCCGGTCAGCACCAGCGCGAACGCGCTGGTCATCAGCAGCAGAAGCAGTCCGACGGCGGTGGTCACGATGATGTGCGCCTTGCGCAGTGCGGGCCGCGTGTCGCGGACGCCGTACAGGGCGTGCAGAGCACGGCGGAAGACGGCCAGATAGCTGGAGGCGGACCACACGGCGCTGACGGTCCCCGTCGCGACCAGTAGCCACACCGGGCCGCGTTCCTGGGTCGCAGCCTCCAGGGGTTCGCGCAGGGCGGCGCCGGACTCCGCGGGAGCGAAGGCTGTGATGTCGGCGATCAGCGCGTCGGTTGCTCGGGGGTTGGTCAGGCCGATGAGGGCAACGGTGACCAGGAGCGCCGGGAGGAGGGCGAGGATGGCGTAGTACGTCAGGGCGGCGGCCCAGTCCGAGAGGTCGTCGTTCCACAGGGAGACGGGGGTGCGGCGCAGGGCGGCCCGGTAGTGGGCCGCCCGCCCCGAGGGCGCGCCCTGGCGGGGGACGGTTCCCGAGGCGGTGGGTGTGGTCTTGCTGGGCACGCTGGTCTCCGGGGGGACGTGGTCAGGCACGGCGCGGCCTGGCGGCGCCGGGGGAGGCAGCGGATCCCCCGGGGTACGGACGTCCTTTGCTACCACCTTTCCTCGTGCCTCCGATCATGGGTCGTACTCCTGCCGTGTCCAGGGCCACCTGCACGACCGGACGAGTCCGTCCCGGCAGCCCAGATGCGGGACGCGCGCGCCTCGACCCCCTGCGCCACCAGCCCATTCGTGTACTCGGCGCGGGACGCGATGCCGTCCATTGACCCGAAGCTGCGGCGCGCGGACCGACCTGACGGGGCGTGAGGCCTCAGGCACGCCGGGATGTGGCACGGTGAACACGCAGCCCGATGGATCACCCGGAATGGATCACCGAGGAGGAGATTCCGTGTCGAAGCCACCGCTTTCCGAGACCGCGATCGCCATGCTGAAGAAGCCCAACCCGGCCGTCATCGCGACGCTTCGGGCCGACGGCCAGCCAGTGTCCACGGCCACCTGGTACCTCTGGTGCGACGGCCGGATCCTGGTCAACATGGATGAGGGCCGCAAGCGGCTCGAACACATCCGCAACGACCCCCGGGTCACGCTCACCGTGCTCGACGAGGCGAACTGGTACACCCACCTCAGCATCATCGGGCACGTCGCCGACGTACGTGAGGACAAGGACTTCACCGACATCGACCGCCTGGCCCAGCAGTACCTCGGCACGCCGTACCCGCAGCGGGACCGCGGCCGGGTCAGCGCCTGGATCGAGATCGACCGCTGGCACGGCTGGGGCACGCTCAAGGAGAACAGCCAGCCCGGCTGACCCGCGCGCCGCGGCGTTCGGCACGCACGCTCACCGCCGTGTCGGGATCACCCACACACGACCTGCACAAAGGCGGCCCTGCGCCTCGCGATCGCACGCACCAGACGCCGAGCGGGGGGTGGCAGTCGCCGCCGATCCGGCGCAACCAACGCCTCGTCACCCAGGCGCGGCTTTGACGTCCGTACCGACATCAGTCGCACAGGAGGCCTGGCCTGCCCCTGTCCGGGCGAGGCGAGCTCGCCGCCTGTCAGCGGGTTGCGCGGAGGGGCGTACGTCGTGACCAGAGGCCACCCTGGGGTAACCGGGCGTACGGCCCACTCCGCTGCCGGTGGCGGCCGGCGGTGGGAGAGCAACCTGATGCCGATCGGTATCAGGTTGCCGCCCTACCGCCGCCCCGCCTGCCGTGGCACCGGACCGGACAGTCCGCCGAGAATCAGACCGCCGGGGCCGGGAAGGTCGGGTACTCGACTCCGGAGACGTGCTGGACGACGCGGATGACCTGGCAGGAGTAGCCGAACTCGTTGTCGTACCACAGGTAGAGGATCGCGTTGTCGCCGTCGACCTTGGTGGCGCCGGCGTCGACGATCGAGGCGTGGCGCGAGCCGATGAAGTCGCTGGAGACCGCATCGGGGGCGGTGGTGAAGTCGATCTGTCGCTTGAGCGGCGAGGTCAGCGACACGTTGCGGAGGTAGTCGAGGACCTCCTCGCGGTTGGTCTCGCGTCCGAGCCGCAGACTGAGGATCGCGATCGAGACGTCCGGAACCGGGACGCGGATCGAGCTGCCGGTGATCGGCGCCTTGAGGTCGGGCAGCGCCTTGGCGACGGCGGAGGCGGCACCGGTCTCGGTGATGACCATGTTGAGCGGCGCCGAGCGGCCGCGGCGGTCGGCCTTGTGGTAGTTGTCCAGCAGGTTCTGGTCGTTGGTGAACGAGTGGACGGTCTCCACGTGGCCGCGCAGGACGCCGTACTCGTCGTCCATCGCCTTCAGCGGCGGGACGATCGCGTTCGTGGTGCAGGAGGCGCAGGACAGGACCTGCTCGTCCGGCTTGATCGTGTCGTGGTTGACGCCGTGGACGATGTTGGGGACGTCGCCCTTGCCCGGCGCGGTCAGGACGACCTTGTCGATGCCGGGGCGCAGGTGCTTCGAGAGGCCCTCGCGGTCACGCCACTTGCCGGTGTTGTCGATGAGGATGGCGTTGTCGATGCCGTACGCCGTGTAGTCGACCTCGGACGGGTCGTTGGCGTAGATCACCTTGATCTCGTTGCCGTTGGCGACGATCGTGCTGTTCGCCTCGTCGACGGTGATCGTGCCCTGGAACTGGCCGTGGATGGAGTCGCGGCGCAGCAGCGAGGCGCGCTTGACGATGTCCTGGTCGCCGCCCTGGCGGACGACGATGGCGCGCAGCCGCAGGCCGTTGCCGGAGCCGGCCTTCTCGATGAGCAGGCGGGCTACGAGACGGCCGATGCGGCCGAAGCCGTAGAGGACGACATCGCGCCCCTCGCGGCGTTCGATCTTGTTGTCGCCCGTGGCACCGGCGACGGCCTGGGCGGTGAACTCCTCCACCGAGAGACCGCGGTCGTCGGTCTTGTACGTGGCGGCGAGCATGCCGATGTCGATCTGGGAAGGGCCGAGATCGAGCGTGGTGAGAGCCTGCAGAAACGGCATCGTCTCGGTGACCGAGAGTTCCTCACCGGCGATCTGCCGGGCGAATCGGTGGGTCTTGAGAATACTCACCACCGACTTGTTCACCAGGGAGCGGCTGTGAAGCAGGACCGTGACGTCCTGCTCCCGGTGCAGCTTCCCGATGATCGGGATCATCGACTCCGCGATCTCCTCGCGATTCTTCCAGTTGGTGAACGAGTCCTCGTTGACAGTCACAGGCGCATCTTTCGAGCTAGGCGGTGCTCATATGCTAACCGCCCGCCGATTCGATCATTCACCCGGTGCCACCTGAGCGGGATTCCGCGATCGGGCCCCATGGCCACATCAGGACAAGGAACGGGCTGCCGTGCCGGGTAGGGGCGCTCGATGTGCGGGGATCTGTCCCGGCTTGTCCCGTACCAGGAACGCACCCGGGCCGCCCGTCGCGCTCCTGCGGCACGGGGCACGGGGCACCGAGAAGAGTCAGTGGGGGAAGCGGCCCGCCCGGTCGACGTGCGAAGGACTCCCGGGCGGGCTACGTCGTCCACGCTGCCCTGAACGTGTCCGCACGCGCTGCCGACGGGCCGGTGCCTGAGCCGAACGAGGGTGCAGAATGCGGCAGTCAGGCGCTGAGCGCTTGCCCATGGGTGTCGATGGCCGCGGGCAGAACGCCCAGGTGCCCATGGAGATCGGCGGCCGCGCGGACGGTCCGGTCGGCGAGAAGCGTGTCGAGGTGGGTCGGCCCGGGGCCCGGCAGACACCCCTGAACTGCGGCGACCGTCGGCAGGGCACGTTCTTCGAGCCGGGGCAGCACCGGGAGGCTTCGGCCGGACATGACGCGCGCCGGGGCCGCGGACTTCTCGTGGAAGCCGCGGACGTCTGCGGCTTCCACGACATTCTCGCCCTCGGCGCCCATGAGCTGTGCCTTCGCCCTCGCGTCGCGGCGGCAATCACCGTGTTCTCCGGCGCGCACATGGTCTTATGGGACACGAGGATCAGTGGCGGGTTGTCGACGGTAAGGACTTCGAGGGGATCTTCACCGGTGAAGGTGACAGCAGACATCGTGCGGGTCTTCACCAGTCGCTGCGGCGGGGACCGTCTCGCCCGCCGGGCTGCAGGCGGAGCGGCCTCAGCCGGTGTGCCAGTCACCGACTCGGCCACTGCGCTCTCCCGCTCCCCTCACCATGGTGGTCGACGCCGCGCTCGATCCCACCCGCAGCCTGTCCCGGGAGGAACCCGGAAGCGTGAGGCGGCTGAGCGCCGTGCGGCCGCTCGTGGGCCATTGCGCTGCCGACAAGGCCATGGCACACGGTGATGTTCCCGTGACACATGATCCCTCCTTCCCTTCTCCGTTCCGGGAGCAGAGCACACGTGCCCCGGAGACCCGGACCCCGCTGCGCGCGTTCCTCAGGACAGAGGCCGGCAGCGCGGCGGTGCTGTTGGCCGCCACGGTGGCGGCACTGGTGTGGGCGAACGCGGCTCCCGGGGCGTACGCATCCTTCTGGGAGGTGCGCCTGTCGGTGACGGTGGGATCGGCAGGGGTATCTCTGGATCTGCGTGAGTGGGTGAACAGCGGCCTGATGACGTTCTTCTTCTTCGTCATCGGGCTGGAGGCGCGACGGGAGTTCGACATGGGCGAGCTCCGGGAGCGGCAGCGGGTCATGCTGCCCCTGACCGCAGGGCTCGCCGGCATGATCGTCCCCGTCGGGGTCTACCTCGCGTTCAACTCGGGCGGTGCCTCGGCCCACGGTTGGGGCGCGGCCATGTCCACGGACACCGCGTTCGCCCTGGGCATGCTGGCGATTCTGGGACGACGGTTCCCCGACGCCTTGCGCACGTTCATCCTCACGGTGACCGTCGTCGACGACCTGCTGGCTCTGGTGGTCATCGCCCTCGTCTACAACAAGCACGTCACCGTGCCCGCCCTGCTTTCCGCCGTGACCCTGTTCGGCCTGATCCTGCTGGTCAGGGCAGCGGGCGTGCGCCACGGACTGACGTACCTGCTGATGGGGGCCGCGACCTGGGTCGCCCTGCTCAAATCCGGTGTCGATCCGGTGGTCGTGGGTCTGGCCATGGGACTGCTGACCTATGCCTACCCGGCGGCGCGCAGCGACCTGGAACGCGCGAGCGATCTGTTCGTCTCATTCCGCGAGCAGCCCACACCTGAGCTCGAGCGCTCGGCACGCCGGGGACTGGCGTCGGCGCTGTCGCTCAATGAGCGGCTGCAACGGATGTACCACCCGTGGACGAGTTATGTGATCGTGCCGGTGTTCGCCCTCGCCAACGCAGGCATCACCATCGACGCGGGACTGGTGTCGCGGGCGGCAACGTCCCCGGTCACCTTGGGTATCCTGCTCGGCTATCTGGTCGGCAAGCCGGTGGGCATCACCGGTGCCTCCTGGCTGCTTGTCCGGCTGAGCCGTAATCGGCTGAGGCCTCCGGTCGGTTGGGGCGCCCTCGCCGGAGGCGGCACGATCGCCGGGGTCGGGTTCACCGTCGCCCTGCTGATCTCCACGCTCGCCTTCGAAGGAGACCGGCTCGAAGAGGCGAAGGTGGGCATCCTGGGCGCGGTGGCCTGTTCCTTCCTCGCGACCTGCGCCGTCGCGATGGCGATCAGGCTCCTGCCGCCGCAGCGGCGTGCACGGGTACTGCTCGGCACGGCCGAGAGGGTGATCGATCTCGCGGTCCCGGTCGACCCCGATCGTGACCATGTCCGGGGCCCGATGACCGCTCCGGTGACTCTGGTCGAGTACGCCGATTTCGAATGCCCCTACTGTGGCCAGGCCGAACCAGTGGTCCGTGACCTTCTCGCCGACTTCGGCGATCTGCGCTACGTGTGGCGGCACCTGCCGCTCACCGACGTCCATCCCGGCGCGCAACTCGCCGCCGAGGCCGCCGAGGCCGCGGCGGATCAGGGGGCCTTCTGGCAGATGCACGAACTTCTCCTGAAGCACCAAGGCGCGCTCCTGGCGCCCGACCTGATGCGCTACGCGGACGAACTGGGCTTGGATGCCGAGCGCTTCCGGCGCAGTCTGCGCACCCACGCGGGAGCCGGCCGGGTCGCTGAGGACGGGGAATCGGCTGATCTGAGCGGGGTGACAGGAACCCCCACCTTCTTCATCAACGGCCTGCTGCACCGTGGCGCCTACGACATCGACGCGCTGTCTGCCGCGGTACGAACAGCCCGTGCGCGCGCGGGACTTACGGGGTGATCCGCCGGATGCAGCCGTGACAGCGCGGTGTTCCGGCAGCAGGCGAGTCCGGGGAAGGTTTCGTGGATGCCGGCTCGGCGTTTCCGGCGGGTACGGAGGCGTCTGAAGCCGTTGGAGCCGGGCGGAGGTCGCTTCCCGGACTGTCGGGCCCCCGGATCGACCCCGTCGGCCCACCGCTGGTTACGGCCTCCCTCGCGATAGGGAGTGGGCTCCCGACGCCCTGCGACGCCGCCTCCCATGTGCCGATCGGTCTGAGTGGCGCCGGGCCGGGTTCCTGTCAGTCCGGCGTGAGCACCGCGGCGCCGTTCACGCGGTCCGCGGCCAGGTCGGCCAGTGCCTGATCAGCCCGGTTCAAGGGATAGCGGCTGACGGTGACCTGGATACCGATGCGTTCGGCGAGTTCGAGAAATTCGCGGCCGTCCTCGCGGGTGTTGGAGGTGACGCTCCGCAGATTCCGCTCCTGGAAGAGATGCCGCTGATAGTTCAGCGTGGGAATGTCGGAGAGATGGATACCGGCGATCGCGAGGGTGCCCGACCGGTCGAGTCCCTCCAGGGCCACCGGGACCAGATCACCCACCGGAGCGAACAGGATCGCCGAGTCCAACGGCTCCGGTGGGCTGTCGTAGGTGCCACCGACCGATGAAACACCCAGGGACAGAGCGAGTTCACGTGCCTGCGCGGAACGCGTCATCACATGGACGGTCGCGCCGTCGGCCAGCGCCACCTGCGCGGCCAGATGGGCCGACGCGCCGAAACCGTAGATTCCGAGCCTGCCACCCTTCGGCAACGCACTGCGGCGCAGCGACCGGTAGCCGATGATTCCCGCGCACAGGAGAGGGGCGAGCAGGGCCGCGTCCTGGGACTCGGGGAGCCGGTAGGCGAACGCCTCGGGAACAAGTACCAGGTCGGCGAAGCCGCCGTCCGCATCCCACCCCGTGTACGTGGACCGGGGGCACAGGTTCTCCCGTCCGGAGCGGCAGTAGCGGCAGGACCCGCAGGTACCGCGCAACCAGGCACCGCCGACCCGGTCGCCGACCCGGAACACGCCGGTCGCCTCGCCGACCGCTGCCACGCGGCCGACGATCTCGTGTCCGGGAATCGTCGACGGACGGTGGGGAGTGAGGTCCCCCTCGGCGAGATGCAGGTCCGTGCGGCAGACGCCACAGGCTTCCACCCGCAGCAGGAGTTCGTCCGGGGCGGGCGCGCTCACCTGGCGGTGTCTCCGTATCAGGGGACCGGTACCGATCGGTCCCGGTGTCCCGACGGCCCAGCCGCTGAGCATCTGTGGGTGGGGGAGCCCCATACCTCCAGCCTGCGGCCGCTGGGTGGGTCCGGCAAACCGGCCGGTTTCAACGTGCGCCTCGGGAACCGCAGACCAGGGCCGCTGCTGCATCGGCGGGAGTGGGTGGCCCGCCAGGTCCTCGCCCGGGGACCATCCGGCCCATGTGCCCCGAACTTCCGCCGAGTCAGCCTGGCAGTGCCCCGTACTGGACCTGACAGGAAGAAGGGCGATGTCATGAAGGCACTCGTCTTCCAGGGCCCCGGCCGGACCGCGTGGGGGGATGTACCGGATCCCGGCATCAAGGACGCCGCGGATGCGATCGTTCGCGTCGACACGGTGACCATCTGTGGCACCGATCTGCACATCGTCAAGGGCGACGTGCCCGAGGTGGTTCCGGGCCGTGTGCTCGGGCACGAAGCGGTGGGCACCGTGGTCGAGACCGGCGGCGATGTCCGGACGGTGCGGCCCGGTGACCGCGTGCTGATCTCGTGCATCTCCGCCTGCGGACGGTGCCGGTTCTGCCGCGGCGGACAGTACGGTCAGTGCCGCGGGGGCGGCGGCTGGGTGCTGGGCCACACGATCGATGGCACCCAGGCCGAATATGTGCGGGTGCCGTTCGCCGACCTGTCCGTCCATCCGCTGCCGGGTGCCGTCGACAGTGACGACGCGGTCCTGTTGGCCGACATCTTCCCGACGTCGTACGAGGTCGGGGTGGTGAACGGCAACGTGGGGCCCGGCGACACGGTCGCCGTGGTCGGTGCTGGGCCCATCGGTCTGGCGGCCATTATCACCGCGCGTCTGTACAGTCCCGGCCGCATCATCGCGGTGGACCTCGCGGAGTCCCGGCTGGCCACCGCGCGCGCACTCGGTGCGGACGCGACCGTCAGCGCGAGCGAGGAACCCGAGCGCCTCGTCGAGGACCTCACCGATGGACTCGGTGCCGATGTCGTCATGGAGGCCGTGGGCATACCGGAGACATTCGAGATGTGCACCCGGATGGTCCGCCCGGGCGGTCGGGTCGCGAACATCGGGGTCCACGGCAAGCCCGCGGTCCTGCACCTCGAAGACCTCTGGATCAAGGACGTCACGATCACCACCGGGCTGGTGGACACCCACTCCACGCCCATGCTGCTGGGCATGATGGCCGCGGGGCGTCTCCCGTCGGATTCGCTGATCACCCACCGTTTCGAGCTGGGCCAGATGGAGGAGGCGTACGACATCTTCTCCCGCGCCGCCGAAACCGGTGCCCTCAAGGTGGCACTGGGCGGCCCGCAGCACAACGCCGTCTCCGTCCCCGACCTGCCGTGACCCGAAGGACGTGAGGACCATGAGCGAGGGCACGCCTTCATCCGCTTCCAGCGAGTCTCCGACCGGCCGTAGCGACCTCGGACGGCGCGTGGCAGCGCGCCGTCAGGAACTCGGACTCACCCGTGAGGAGGTGGCCGAACGCTGCGGCGCCGCTCCCTCGTACATCGCCTATCTGGAGGACCGGGCTGCTGTACCGGCCGTCGGCGTTCTCGTGAGCCTCGCCGATGCGCTGGAGACGACTGTGGCCGAGCTGACCGGTACGACGGTGGAACGTCCCCCCGGCAGGGCAGCGGCGCTGCCGGGCGCCGAACTGGTCGCGCTCAGTGACACAGAGTGCCTTCGACTGCTTGCCGGCCACGGTGTGGGCAGGATCGCGATCGTCACGGCGGACGGGCCGGCCGTCTTCCCGGTCAACTACGTGCTGACGGGCAACGAGATCGCGTTCCGGACCACCGGCGATGGACTTCTGGCCGCGTCTGCGGGAACCGAGGTGGCCTTCGAGGCCGATCACATCGACGACGCGATGAGCCAGGGCTGGAGTGTGCTGGTGGTGGGCGATGCATCAGGTGTCACTGGTGCCCAGGCCATCCAGCGACTGGACCGTGGGGCCCCCTCCCTTCCCTGGGCGGGTGGCCCCCGCACCCACTGGATGGTGGTCACCCCCACTCGTATCACCGGGCGTCGCGTGGTGCAGAAGTGAGAGAGCTGCGTGTCGTCGCCGGCACGCAGCTCGCGCGGCAAACGGTGTGCGGCGGGCGGGCATGCGAGCCGGCTGCGACTGCCCGGTGCCTGGGTGCGCGGGCGGAACCCGCGGACCGGCCAGGACACGGCCGTAGTCGCGGAGCCATCGGGATGGGGTGAGACATGGCGATGGGGTGAGACAGGGAGGATGACGGGGGCGTCCTCCCGGGGATCTGGGTCATTCGTCCCTCGAACGGGCTTCTCGGCAGGGCCGTTCAGGACGCGTCGGCCGGCAGGTTTCCGTACCAGGACGTGTTCCCCCGGGCGCGCTCCACCGGGTGCCTCGTGGTGTTCGGCCGCTACGGTGGACATATGGCCCGCCCGTGACGCGCGGGCCACGGCGGAGGCACCGTGGGCGACAAGGGCACTCACCGCAACGGCGAGGAACGCCGTCGGCTGGGCACACTCCCCGGCGACCTCCAGGACCGCCTCGATCTTTCGGAGCGCGGCCCCGCCGAGGCGGCGCTGCTGCTGGACGCCGTCATGTCGGTGGGAAGGGGGCTCGATCTGCCGCAGGTGCTGCGCCAGATCGTCGAAGCCGCGGTCGTCGTGGTCGATGCCGAGTACGGAGCCCTCGGGGTGCTCGGTGAGGGAACCCGCCTTGCGCAGTTTCTGCCCGTGGGCATCACGGACGAACAGAGGGAAGCCATCGGCTCGCTGCCCGAGGGGCACGGCATCCTCGGCGAGCTGATCCGCCACCCCGTGCCACTGAGGCTCAAGGAACTCGCCGACCACCGGTCGTCCCACGGGTTTCCGCCGAACCATCCCCCCATGCACTCGTTTCTGGGGGTGCCCATCCGGGTCCGCGACGAGGTGTTCGGCAACCTGTACCTGACCGAGAAACGGGGCGGCCGCGCCTTCGACGCCGAGGACGAGACGGTGCTTTCCACCCTCTCTGTGGCAGCCGGGGTCGCCATCGAGAACGCACGCCTGTACTCGGAGACGCGTGACCGGCAGCGTTGGCAGGAGGCCAACAGCGAGATCGTCGAGGGTCTGCTGAGCGGGGTGGACGAGGCGTACGTCCTGCAGATGATCGTCGACCATGCCTCGCGCATCCTCTCCGCCGACCTGGGAGTTCTGGCGCTCCCCGAGGGCGAGGGCGCCCTGCGGGTGGCGATAGCCTCCGGCGTGGACGCCGACACGCACCGCGGGCTGGTCCTGCCACGCGAAGGTTCGTTCGTCGGCACAGCTCTCCACACGGGCGAGCCGATCATCAGCCTCGATGTCGAGTGTGATCCGAGGATCACCGCCGGGCCCCCGCGATGGGCAGGGCTCGGCCCGGCCGTCGCGGTGCCGATGAAGACGGGGGGACGGGTCCTGGGGGTGCTGCTGCTGGCCCGTGTACGGGAGCGTCCCGCATTCACCGAGTGGGAGACCGCGCCCCTGCTGACGTTCGCCGGGCAGGCGGCACTGGCGATGGAACTCACGGAACGGCGTGAGTCCGCCGAGCAGATCGCCCTGCTGGAGGACCGCGACCGGATCGCCCGGGACCTGCACGACCTCGCCATCCAGCGGCTGTTCGCCACCGGTATGACCCTGCAGAGCGTGGTGCGGTTCGTGGACCATCCCCAGGCCGGTGAACGGCTGCTGCGTGCCGTGGACGATCTCGACGAGACCATCAAGATCATCCGGTCCACCATCTTCGGCCTCCGCGCACGCGAATCGGGCCGTGCCGAACAAGGTCTCCGCGTCCGCACGCTGACCGCGGTGGAGCAGGCCGCGCCTGCCCTGGGCTTCCAGCCGTCTCTCCGCATGGCAGGGCTCATCGACACAGATGTGCCGACTGAGACCGCGGACCAGGTGATCGCGGTGCTCGGCGAAGCGCTCAGCAATGTCGCACGCCATGCCCGGGCGACCTCGGTGGACGTCTCGATGGTGGTCGGTGAGGGAGCACTGACGTTGGTCGTGTCCGACAACGGAGTGGGCATGCCGGAACACGACGGCGCACACAGTGGGCTGGACAACCTCGCGCAGCGCGCCAAGAACCTCGGCGGTGACATGACGGTCGAGCCATCGGCGGAGGGCGGCACCCGGGTGAGGTGGCGCGTGCCGCTGCGACTGACGTGATCCGCGGACCGCGCGGCGGGCCGCGGCGTCGGCGTCAGTACTCCCGACCGCTCGCCGAGGGCGGCGAGGAGGGAGCCGGTCTGTGCGCGGCGATCACGGCTGCCTGGATACGGCGCTCCACGCCGAGCTTCGCCAGGAGGCGGGAAATATGGTTCTTGACCGTTTTCTCCGACAGGTAGAGGCGTTTGCCGATCTGACTGTTGGTCAGTCCTTCACCGATCAGGGCAAGAACGTCCTTCTCCCGTGGAGACAGTGCGGAGAGCGCGTCCTCGTCCTCGGCCTTGGTATCGGAACTCTCTCCGCGCAGGCTGTGCATCAGCCGAGCGGTGGTCGCCGGATCGAGGGTGGAGCGCCCGGAAGCCAGTGTGCGGACGGCTGTGACGAGGTCGGATCCCTTGATCTCCTTGAGTACGTAGCCTGCTGCGCCCGCCATGATGGCGTCGAGCAGTGCTTCGTCGTCGTCGAACGAGGTGAGCATCAGGCAGGCCAGTTCCGGCATCCGTGAACGCAGTTCACGACAGACGCTGATCCCGTCGCCGTCCGGGAGCCGCACATCGAGAATCGCGACATCCGGGCGCAGCGCAGGGCCACGGGCCAGCGCGTGATCGGCCGTACCGGCATCGCCGACGACCTCGATGTCGGGTTCCGCGTCGAGCAGATCCTGCACCCCGCGCCTGACCACCTCGTGGTCGTCCAGCAGGAACACGCGGATAGGATGCTGTGCGGAGAACGCGGCTTCGCCGCTCATGGCGCCCACCTCGCTTCTGCAGGGCTCTGCCACCGGCCCCATGTTCATCGTGGCCCGCACACCGACGGTGCACCAGAGCCGATCGGCCCCTGCACCACCCGGGCCGTTCAGTCCTCGGCGATGTCGGGCTGGGGACCGTAGAGCTGGAGCAACCTCACCCGCGTTCCGTTCAACCGCTCCGCCACTGTCTCGGCCACGTACTTGTACACCGCCCGGCCCAGCACCGCATCGGCCGCGCACAGCGCGCGCACGGTCGCGGCCTCGAACTCCAGGGCCTGACCCGCGTGGACCACGTGTGCGCCCATGTGCCACACGTGCGGGGAGCAGAGCCAGGACCAGCCCAGCAGGTCGTCCTGGCCCAGGGTCTCGACGACCGCCGGGCGGCGGCCGGGCAAGCGGAGGTCGATCTCGACCCGGCCGGAGCGGATGATCCAGAAACGGTCGGCCCGCCGGCCCTCTTCGAAGAGGCGTGAGTCGAGGACCAGCGGCACTTCGTGCGCCGCAGTGTCGACAAGGCGCTGCCGGCTCTCGGGCGGGAGCGCGTCGAGCAGACTGTGCGTCGACATGGGGTCCTCCGTCCCTGGCGGGCGATGGCGGCTCCGCGCGTGACAGCCCGGCCACGTGCCCGACCGTCTGGTGTGAACGATAGGCGGGGCTCCGGGGGGAGGCTCGGTCATCGGGCACCCCCGGGGTCTGCCGTACCCGAACCCGCTGAACGGCATCAGCCCGTTGACCGGAATTCCACGTGATTTTCACGGTGATCCGCTCAGCGACCCGCCCGCTTGGGCCGTACGGGGGCGGTCCGGGACCGATCGGCCCATGGGCTCGGATCTCACGCCGCAGGATTGTGGAGCACGCACCTGGGCACATACCCGGTGAGCGCCAGGAGGTGGTGGCAGTGAGCCGCATCAGAATCGTCCGTCGCCCACCGCCTCCCTCGGGGCCTCCGCCCCTCGACCTGCGTACTCCGTCCGGGCGGCCGCTGCCCTACTGAGATCCACGACGCGCCGGTGTCCCGGAACCGTGATGCCATGAAAGGAACCCCTGGCGAAGGGACCTCCCCGCTCATGGCAGCCGTACCGTCTCTTGCTGCGTGCCTGCACTCCGTGCGGGCCGTGGTCTTCGACACCGACGGAGTGATCACCGACTCCGCCCGGAGCCACGCCGCGGCCTGGAAGAAGGCATTCGATGCCTGTCTGTCGGAGCGGGAGGGACAGCGGCCCTTCGATCCGGTCGACGACTATCTCCGCCACGTCGACGGCCGTTCACGGCAGGACGGCGCGGCGGCCTTCCTCGCGTCGCGAGGCCTGAACCTTCCCGAAGGCAGCCCGGACGACCCGCCCGGCACCGCGACGGTAGGGGCCGTCGCCGCACGCAAGGACGAGCTGTTCACGGAAACGCTTCGCACCCACCCGGTCGATGTCTGGCCCGGCACGGTGTGTCTCCTTCACGCGCTGCGCAGTGAGCGGATCCCCTGTGCTGCCGTGTCCGCCTCCCGCCACGCGACGGAACTCCTGTCGGGGGCCGGCCTCATCGGGCAGTTCGGTGCCGTGGTCGACGGAAATGAGGCACGGCGGCTCGGGCTCGCGGGAAAACCGGATCCCGCGCTCTTCGTCGAGGCGGCGCGACGCCTCGGTGTTCCCGTTTCGGACACCGCTGTGGTGGAGGACTCCCTGGCCGGTGTCGAGGCCGGCCGCCACGGCGGATTCGGACTTGTGGTCGGCGTGGACCGGACAGGCGATCCCGGCAAGGCCGCGGACCTGCGACGCCGTGGCGCCGACATCGTGGTGTCCGATCCCGGCGAACTGCTGATCGGCGACGGCTGATGGCGAGGGCCTGGGAGTGGTCGTACGAGGGGTACGTGCCGGAGGAGGAGCGGCTCCGCGAGGCGCTGTGCACGCTCGGCAACGGTTACTTCGCCACCCGTGGAGCCGCACCCGAGTCCATCACAAGCGGGTCTCACTACCCCGGCACCTACATTGCGGGCTGCTACGACCGGCTGACCTCATCGGTCCAGGGCCGGCAGGTGGAGAACGCCGACTTGGTCAACCTGCCGAACTGGCTGCCGCTGCGCTACCGCATCCGCCCCGCCGGCACAGCCCCCGGACCGTGGCTGTCACCGGACCACGAACATCTCGCCGAATACCGGCAGACGCTCGATCTGCGCCGCGGCACGCTGACCCGCCGGTCCGTCTACCAGGACCAGGCAGGCCGTCGCCTGTACGTCGAGCAGTGCCGTCTGGTGCACATGGGCAACCCGCATCTCGCCGCCCTCCACACGGCTTTCACCGCGACCGGGTGGTCGGGGGCGATCGAGGTGGAGGCGGCGATCGACGGCGACATCCGGAACGCCGGTGTCGCGCGGTACCGGGATCTGTCGGGCTGCCATCTGACCGGCTGGTCGACCGGAACGGAACAGGACGACGTGGTGTGGCTCAGATGTCGCACCGTGGAGTCGGAGATCGCCGTCGCGCTGGCGTCCCGCATCGTGGCCACGTCCGGCGGTCATACGTGGCAGCCGGATGAGTCCGGCCGGCGTCCTCGTCAGCGGCAGACCCCACGGAAGATCTTCCAGACACTGGTGCTGCCGCTGGATCCGGGATGCGACGCCGTCGTGGACAAGACGGTGGCGCTGCACACGTCGCGTGACCCGGCGATCGGCAACCCGCTACGGGCTGCTGTGGCCGGTGTGCGGACGGCCCCGGAGTTCTCCGAGCTGCTGGCCTCGCACCATCGGGCGTGGGCCGGCCTGTGGCAGCGGAGCCGAATCGAGGTTCCGGGCGAAGCGGGCAGGATTCTGCGACTTCACCTCTTCCACGTGCTGCAGACGCTGTCCCCGCACACGGCAGAGCTCGATGTGGGCGTACCGGCGAGAGGACTGCACGGGGAGGCATACCGGGGCCATGTCTTCTGGGACGAGCTCTTCGTGCTGAGGTTCCTGAGTCTGCATTTCCCGGAGGTTTCCCGGGGGCTTCTGGACTACCGCCACCGGAGGCTGCCCGCAGCCTGCCGCGCGGCACAACAGGTGGGGCGGGCCGGGGCCATGTACCCCTGGCAGAGTGCCGACGACGGCCGGGAGGAGACCCAGGAACTCCATCTCAACCCGCGTTCGGGGCGCTGGCTGCCCGACCATTCACGTCTGCAGCACCATGTCGGTTCGGCCGTCGCCTACAACGTGTGGCAGTACTGCCAGGCCACTGCGGACACGGACTACCTGCATTCCAAGGGCGCGGAAATGCTGCTGCAGATCGCCCGGTTCTGGGCGGCCAGCGCCGCATGGGATGCGCCGCTGGCCCGGTACCGCATCCGCGGTGTGGTCGGCCCCGACGAGTATCACGACGCCTATCCGGGAGCCGGGACCGCAGGCATAGACGACAACACGTACACGAACGTGACGGCGGCGTGGGTGCTGGCACGGGCCACTGAGCTCTACCGCGACCTGCCCGAGCCGCGGCGCAAGCTCCTTCTGGAGCGCATACGCCTCGACCCCGCGGAGCTGGAGCGTTGGGAGGACGTCTCCCGTCGGCTGCATGTTCCGTATCACCGTGGTGTCATCAGCCAGTTCGCCGGTTACGGAGAACTGGAGGAACTCGACTGGGCCGCTTACCGGAAGCGCTACGGCGACATCCGGCGGCTCGACCGCATCCTCGAGGAGGAGGGCGACACGGTCAACCGCTACCAGGCATCCAAACAGGCTGATGTTCTGATGCTCGGCTACCTGTTCTCACCCGGAGAGCTCGGCGGCCTGTTCCAGCGTCTCGGACATGTGCTGAACGACGACATCTGGCGCGCCACCGTCGACTACTACCTCGCGCGTACGAGTCACGGTTCCACCCTCAGCTCCGTGGTTCATGCCTGGGTGCTGGCACGTGCGCACCGTGAGGAGGCGTGGGCGCACTGCGAGGAGGCGCTGACCGGTGACGTGGTCGACATCCAGGGCGGCACCACGGCGGAAGGCATCCATCTGGGGGCGATGGCCGGCACCCTCGATTTCGTGCAGCGCGGAATGACCGGGCTGGAGATGCGTGACGACGCACTGTGGCTCTCCCCGGCCCCGCTTCCCCAGCTCTCGAAATTCGGCGTACGCATCGGATTCCGCGGGCACGAAGTGGACCTGGGCATACGGGCACAGCGGCTCCGGATCGCGGTATCGGACTCGTACCACCCAGCCGTCCGGCTGGTCCTGGGCGGCCACACCCACATGATCGCCCCCGGCACGCTGCGATGGCTCGATCTGCCATCGGGCCGACGCCCCGTCCGCGGTCACAGGAACGGCCGTCAGGACTAGGGCCTGTTCTGAGTTCCCCGCCTGCGCCCCGACGCCCGGCACGCACGCTCGCCGCACGGTGTCGCAGGACAGGTGGCTCCGCAACATGACCTGCGACACCGCACGCCGATCGCACGCACCGACCACCGCTGCGCCCGCGCTTCGCGC